>JABSON010000058.1 GCA_013215915.1 Campylobacteraceae bacterium
GATTCTTATGCTCAAACACATGACTTAAGTTCTAAAGATATTATTAATGGAGTAGGACTAGATCCTAGAATTGGATCACATTACAATAATCCAAGTTTTGGATATGGTGGATACTGTTTACCAAAAGATACAAAACAATTAAGAGCAAACTATAAAGATGTTCCTAATAATCTAATTTCTTCAATAGTAGATTCAAACTCTACAAGAAAAGATTTTATAGCAGATTCAATAATTGCTAAAAACCCTAAGATAGTCGGAATTCATAGATTAGTTATGAAAAGTGGAAGCGATAACTTTAGAGCTTCTTCTATTCAAGGAATAATGAAAAGAATAAAAGCTAAAGGTATTGAAGTAGTTATCTATGAACCAGTATTAGAAGAGCATGAATTCTTTAACTCAAGAGTAATAAAAGACTTATCTGAGTTTAAAAAGATATCAGATGTAATAGTTGCTAATAGATTAGCAGAAGAAATAATGGATGTTAAAGATAAAATTTATACTAGAGATATTTTTAATAGCGATGCATAAGTTAAAAATATTAATAAAGTAGATTTAAAATGAAAGTATTAGTAACAGGTGCTGCAGGTTTTATAGGATTTCATCTATGTCTAAAACTTCTAAAAGAAGGTTTTGAAGTAATAGGGCTTGATAATATTAATGACTATTATGATGTAAATCTAAAGTATGAAAGATTAAAACTTTTAGGTATAAAAAAAGAAGAGATAAAAGATAAGCTTTTTGTATTATCTAGTCTTTTTAAGAACTTTAAATTTATTAAATTAGATATAGAAAATGCACAAGACTTAAATACTTTATGTGAAAGTGAAAACTTTGATACTGTTTGTAATTTAGCTGGACAAGCAGGCGTACGATACTCATTAGAGAATCCTCCTACATATATACAAAGCAATATTGTAGGTTTTTTAAATATTCTAGAAGTTTGTAGAAACTATAATATTAAAAACTTATGTTTTGCATCATCTTCTTCTGTTTATGGTTTAAATGAATCACAACCATTTAAAACTACAGATAAAACAGATCAACCAGCATCTTTATATGCCGCTAGTAAAAAAGCTAATGAATTAATGGCACACTCTTATTCTCACCTTTTTGGTATAAATTGTACAGGTCTTAGGTTCTTTACAGTTTATGGCCCCTTAGGACGTCCTGATATGGCACCTATGATATTTGCAAAGAGTATATCTGAAGGTGAAAAGATTAATGTATTTAATAATGGTGAAATGTCTAGAGACTTTACTTTTATAGATGATATAATTGAAGGTATTTATAAAGTATTAAAAAAACCTTCAAAATATAAGATTTATAATATAGCTAATTCAAAAGCTATTAAACTATTAGATTTTATTTCTATCTTAGAAAAAGAATTAAATATAAAAGCAAACAAAAACTTTATGCCTATGCAAAAAGGTGATGTTGTTTCTACTTATGCTGATATAAGTGAAGTCCAAAAAGATTTAGATTATAAGCCTAAAACTTCATTAAATGAAGGAATAAAAATATTTGTTAAATGGTATAAAGAGTATAATCTATAAATTTCCATTATGCTATAATACAAATAAAAAAGAGGATAAAAATATGAAATTTGCAGACCCTAAAAATGACTTAGCATTTAAAAAAATATTTGGTGATTCAAATCATAAGAATATACTAATTTCATTTTTAAACTCAGTATTAGATTTTAAAGGACTTCAAACAATTGTTGATGTATCTTTAGCAAATCCATATCAAGTTCCTAAAATACTAGAATTAAAAGAAACTATTCTTGATATAAAAGCTACAAATAAAAATGGTGATAATTTTATAGTAGAAATGCAAAAAAAAGATTTAGGTGATTTTACTAAAAGAAGTTTATATTATACTTCTAAAGCTTATATCTCACAATTACCAAAAGGTAATGATTATACTGTATTAAAAAAAGTATACTTTATTGGTATTTTAAACTTTAAGATCTTTGATAATGAAAATTTCATCTCAAGACATTTAATTATTAACCAAGAAACAAATCAACAAGACTTAGATGATTTTGAATTTTCTTTTATTGAACTTCCTAAATTTAAAAAAGAATTAAATGAACTAACATCTATTTTAGATAAATGGATATATTTTATTAAAAATGCATCTGATTTATCAATAATACCAGAACAGTATAAAGATAATGAAGAGTTTAAAGATGCTTTTAATATCGCGATTCAAACAACTTGGAATACAAAAGAATTAGAAATATATGATTATATGTCTTTAAAAGAGTTTGATGAATTAAATGCTTTAAAAACTGCTGAAAGAAAAGGAATTGCCCAAGGAATAGAAAAAGGAATTGAGCAAGGAATTGAAAAGGGAATTGAACAAGAGAAGATAAATATTGCTCAGAGTCTTTTGGACGTATTAGATAATGAAACGATTGCATTAAAAACAGGGTTAAATATAGAAAAAATTAAAGAACTAAGATCATAAATTTCTTTTAATAATCTACACTTTAATTGATATAATATGGAAATTTTTATAAAATACTTTAGAAATACTAAATGAAGTAAAATCAAAGGATATAAATTGAGAACTATAAGCGTTGCACACTCACCAGATGCAGATGATATTTTTATGTATTATGCTATTAAATTTGGATGGGTAAGTCCTACAGATGCCAAATTTACAAATGTTGCTGCTGATATTGAAACATTAAACCAAGCTACACTAAAAGGTGAATATGACATATGTGCTATTTCATTTGCTTTATATCCTTTTGTGAAAGATGATTATGCACTTTTGAAAACTGCTGTTTCATTTGGAGATGGATATGGACCTAAACTTATTAAAAGATTAGGAAATAAGTTAAAAAAGAATTTTACAGTTGCTTTAAGTGGAGAATTCACTACAAATGCGCTCTTATTTAAAATATTTTATCCTAAGGCTAGAATTAAATATATGAATTTCTTAGAAATCGAAGAGGCAGTTATTAATGGTGATGTTGATGCCGGTGTTCTAATTCATGAATCTATTTTAACTTATAGTGATAAATTAGAAGTTGAAAAAGAGATGTGGGATATTTGGCAAGAATTAGCTGGAAAAGATTTACCTTTACCACTAGGTGGAATGTGTATTAGAAGATCTTTACCTCTAGCTCATGCTATTAATTATGAAAATACTTTAATTAAAGCAGTTGAAGTTGGAAATAAGAATAAAAAACTTTTATCAGATATGTTAATTGAAAGAGATTTAATTAGAGTAGATGCTAAAACTTTAGATAAGTACTTAGACCTTTATGCAAATGCTGATTCTGTTAATTTATCAGAGCTGCAATTAAAAGCTTTAGATAAATTATTTGAACTTGGATATAAACATGGTTTTTATGAAAATACTTTAAAAGCAAAAGAGTTTATGATTCCTAGTGAATATGAAGCACTAAGAGCTAAATAATTGTTAAAGAATTATTTTAAAGAAATTGATTTTTCAAAATATACTTCCATTAAAATAGGGCCCAAAGCTTCTGTTTTAGTGATAAATGAAATAAAAGATTATCCTGAAGTCCATATCTTTGGACTTGGGAATAATGCTTTAATTTCACCATTTCACCCAGATTTTGCAGTCTTAGGTGAGAACTTTTCATATATAAAAGAAGAAAATGGACTTTTATATGTAGGTTGTGCTACAAAATCTGCAAGACTATTAACATATGCTAAAAAAAACAATCTTGCTAATTTTGAATTTTTAGGAAAACTACCTGGTAATATGGGTGGATTAGTAAAAATGAATGCAGGTTTAAAAGAATGGGAAATATTTAACTATGTTCATAGTATTAAAACATCCAATGGATATATTAAAAAAGAAGATATTGAATATTCTTATAGACATACTAATATAAAAGATATTATCTATGAAGTAGTGTTTAATATAAAAGAAGGTTTCTCAAAAGAACAAGCAGAAATATTTAAAACTATGAGAGAAAACCAACCCCAAACTCCAAGTGCTGGTTCTTGTTTTAAAAATCCATCTAATGACTCAGCAGGAAGATTAATAGAAGCTGTAGGTCTTAAAGGATTTTATAAAGGAGATATGTCTTTCTCTGAAAAACATGCAAATTTTTTAGTAAATAACGCTCATGGCACATATGAAGATGCCAAATACTTAATTCGCTTAGCTCAAGAAAAAGTAAAAAAAGAATTTAATATTATTTTAGAAGAAGAAATAATTTCATACTAATTCAATACGAAAGATAGGATTTTTACTTATGTTTTCGTATTTACAATAGAATAAATCATGACATAGTAAAAACTTATACTAATATTTGTTTATTGACTTCAAAACATAATTATAAAATAAATAAATTGAATAAAAAACCTAAGAGGTTTTGAAAACAAGATTAAATATGTTAGAATTATAATCAAAAAATTTTTAGAGGTTATTATCATAGTGAAAAACTTAGTTATCGTCGAATCACCAGCAAAAGCAAGAACAATTTCCAAATTTTTGGGTTCTGAGTATACCGTAATGGCATCAATGGGTCATGTTAGGGATTTACCAAAATCCAAATTAGGTTTTGATCCTGAGGATAATTTTAAACCTCAGTATTTAATATCAACAGATAAAAGAAAAGTTATTGCGGATTTAAAAAAACAAATCACGAAAGATACTGTTATTTATCTAGCGGCCGATGAGGATAGGGAAGGTGAAGCTATTGCTTGGCATTTAATTCCTGCACTTAAAATAGAAAAAAATGTAATTAAAAGAATTGTATTTCATGAAATTACAGAAAAAGCTATTATGGAAGCTTTAGAAAATCCTAGAGAAGTTGATCAGCATTTAGTTGATGCTCAACAAGCTAGAAGGATTTTAGATAGAGCAGTTGGATATGAATTATCACCATTAATTTGGAAAAAAGTAAGATATGGACTTTCTGCTGGTAGAGTTCAAAGTGTTGCTGTTAAAATTATTGTAGATAGAGAAAATGAAATCAGAGCTTTTGATCCAGTTGAATACTGGAAAGTTAAAGCAGATTTACAAAATCCTACATTAAAAACAGAATTAGCTAAGATAAACTCTAAAACTGCAAAAATTACAAACAAAGCCGAAGCTGATGTAATTGAAGCATCTGTAAAACAAGGAATATTTGAAGTTATTGCTGTTGATGAAAAAGATAGCAAAAGAAACCCTGCTGCTCCTTTTACTACTTCAACACTACAACAAGAAGCAAGTAGAAAACTTGGATATTCTGTTAAACAAACTATGATTATTGCTCAACAGCTTTATGAAGGTAATGTAGGAAACATTCCTAATCATTCTGGTGGACTTATAACATATATGAGAACAGATTCACTTAATTTATCTACTTTAGCAACTTCTGATGCTAAAAAAGTAATTGAAACTGAATATGGTAAAGAATACAGCCTTGCTACGCCAAGAGCTTACAAATCTAAAGCAAAAGGTGCTCAAGAAGCTCACGAAGCTATTAGACCTGTTAATTTAGCTTTAAAACCATCTCAAATAAGAGACTTTGTAGATAACTCTCAGTATAAATTATATTCATTAATTTGGAAAAGAACGTTAGCAACTCAAATGGCTGCTGCAAAATTAGCTAATACTACTTATAAAATTGAAGCTGGTAAAAATAAAGAATATGAATTCCAAATCAAAGGTCAAAGAATTATTTTTGCAGGATTTATGAAAACATATACAGAAGGAAGTGATAACCCTGATGCTGCTTTAGATTCTAGTGAAAAACTATTACCAAATGTAGCTGTAGGTGCAATTCTACCTTTAGAATTATTAACTTGTGAACAATTATTCACAAAACCACCAGCTAGATATACAGAAGCTTCTTTAGTTAAAAAACTAGAGAGTGAAGGAATTGGACGACCTTCTACTTATGCTCCTACAATTTCTACTATTCAAACAAGAGAATATGTAGTTAAAACAGAAGATAAAAAATTAGAACCAACTCCAACAGGTGAAATTGTTAACTCATTTTTAGCTGATCACTTTTCAGATGTTATTAACTTAGGTTTTACAGCTAAAATTGAAGAAGAGTTTGATGAAATTGCTGAAGGTAATATTGCTTGGCAAGATGTTATGAGAAACTTCTATGGTGATTTCAAAAAAACTATTATTGAAAAAGAAGAAACTGTAGAAAAATCTGATTATTTACAGATTAGAGAATTAGGAATTCACGAACCTTCTGGAAAACCAATGTCTGCAAGAGTAGGTAGATTTGGACCATTTATGCAAATTGGTACAAAAGATGATGAAGAAAAACCTAAATTTGTAGCTATTCCTAAACATTTAAATATGGATACTATTACTATGGAAGAAGCTTTATTTTTATTCACACTTCCAAGAGTTGTAGGACTTACAGCAGATGGTGAAGAAATAAAAGCAAATATTGGTAGATTTGGACCATATTTACAAATTAAAACTAAATATTATTCTCTAAAAACTGATGATCCATATAAAGTTGAACTTGAACGATCTTTAGAAATCATTAAAGAACTTGATGAAGCCAGAGAAAAAGCTACAATTAGAATATTTGAAAAAGAAAAAATTCATGTATTAATTGGAAGATTTGGACCTTATATTAAACAAGGTAGAAAAAACTTTAAAATTCCTAAAGGAAAAGTAGCTGAAGACTTATCTTTAGAAGAATGTGAAGAAATCATAGCTAATGATCCTAAATCTAAGGGTGGGAAAAAAGCTCCTGCTAAAAAAGCAGCAGTAAAAAAAGCTCCAGCTAAAAAAACAGCAGCCAAAAAACCTTCAGTTAAAAAAACAGCTACAAAAAAACCAGCAGCTAAAAAAGCTCCTGCTAAAAAAAAACCTGCTAAAAAAGCAGCTACGAAAAAAGCTCCAGCTAAAAAGAAAGACTAGTATATGAAAATAGCTGTTCTTTCTGATTCTCACACAAAAGTAGAGTATACTAAAGAGGTTCTTTCTTTTTTAAAAGAAGAAGGGGCCGAATATGTTATTCATGCTGGAGATTTATGCTTAGAAGCTAATCTTAAATCTTTAGAAGAAAATAAACTTCCTTATGTTAGTGTGTTTGGAAATAATGATGAATCATTAAAAAAGATTTCACACAAATACTTTATAAAAGTAGAACCTTATTATTTTAAAATAGAAGATATTAAATTTAAACTTATGCATATGCCTTATTATCTGTCAGGTGACTGTGATGTAATAATATTTGGTCATACTCATATATTCGAATGCGAGTATACAAATAATACCTTGTTTTTAAATCCTGGTGAAGTTTGTGCTAGAGAAAAACCTTTAATTGAATGTGTATTATTAGAAATAAATGATCATGAATTTATTGTTAATTATTATTCAAAAAATATAAATGAAAAAAACTTTAAAAGAGAGAAAAGAAATTATGAGCGAAATTAAAACTATATTTTTGTGTGCTATTTCAAATATTGAAAGTGGTACATGTAATGAAGACTGTAAGTTCTGTACTCAAAGTGTTAAATATAAAGCTGATATTGAGAGATATAAAAGTAAAGAGATAAGTCAAATTATTATAGAAGCTAAAAGAGCAAGAGCTAATAAAGCAATTGGATTTTGTTTAGTAACTGCAGGACGTGGTTTAACTAAAAAAAGACTTAAGTTTGTATGTGAAGCAGCAAGAGCTGTAAAAGCCTTAGACTTAGGTCTTAAAATCATTGCCTGTAACGGGATTGCTACACTTGATCAATTGTTAGAGTTAAAAGCAGCTGGTGTTGATAATTATAACCATAACTTAGAAACAGCAGAAGAATTTTATCCTGAAATTTGTACTTCTCATCCATGGAGCGAGAGATATGAAACATGTGTTAATGTTAAAAAAGCTGGTCTTAAACTAGTATGTGGTGGAATCTTTGGTTTAGGAGAATCTCAAGAAAATAGAATATCTATGCTTAAATCAATTGCATCTTTAGATCCTATGAATGTTCCTATTAACTTTTTCCATCCAAATGAAGCCCTACCTTTAGTTGAAAATCCTTTATCTAGAGATGAAGCATTTGAATTAATTGAATTAACAAAAAAAATGGTTCCTAATGCTCATAAAATTATGGTTGCTGGTGGAAGGGAATTAATGTTTAAAGAAGATGAATATAAAATATTTGAACGAGGAGCTAATGCTTTTGTTATAGGTGATTATTTAACAACTGCTGGTAAAACTCCCGCTGATGATATTGAAGCAATTGAAGCTTTAGGCTATGAGATAGCAAAAGAGTGTATGGCTAAGGCTTAAGTATGAGTGAAGAAATTTTAATAATATTTTCTATATCATTTATAATTTTTGCTTCACCTTTATTATCAAAGATAACAAAAATTCCTACTATTACATTGGAAATTATGTTGGGAACTTTTTTTCTTTCAATCTCACTTCTTAGTGAACACGCTATCTTTGACCTTGTTGCAGAACTTGGTTTTTTATATTTAATGCTTTTAGCAGGTCTTGAAGTAGATTTAAAAAAACTTATTTCAACACCTGTTAATATACTAAAAAAATCTATACTTTATAATGTCATTTTATTCTCCCTTAGTTTTTTAATAACATGGTATTTTGATTTAAGTAAAATATTTATTGTAATTTTACCTTTAATCTCAATTGGTGTATTAGCTGCTTTAAAAAAAGAATATGGTGATGAAGAATGGATTAAACTATCAATTATTGTAGGACTTATTGGTGAAATCATATCTATTTCAGCGCTTACAACAGTAGCCGCTGGACTTGAATTAGGTTTTGGATTAGAGTTTGTAAAAACAATGTTTTTATTTCTTGTATTTTTAATAGCTTTAGTTTTTGTATATAAACTATTTCATAATCTTATTTGGTGGTATCCTGGTATTAAAACATATTTAATGCCTAAAGATGATCATCAAGAACAAGATATTAGAGTATCCATGGCTATATTTTTTGTAATGATAGGTGTAATGATTATTTTGCACTTAGAAGTAGCATTTGGGGCCTTTATAGCAGGAACTTTTATAAAAACATTTTTTGAACATAATAAAGGTTTACCTGCAAAACTTGAATCATTTGGTTTTGGATGGTTAGTTCCTATATTTTTTGTACATGTAGGAGCTTCTTTTGAATTAGAAGCTTTATTTCATGATGGTTTAGTTCAAAAAGCTTTTTTAATTGCAGGCGCTATGATTTTTATTAGACTAATTGCTTCTACGCTGTTTATTAAAGAGTTGGGACGAGATAAGTTTGTATTGTTAGCTTTATCTCATTCAATGCCTTTAACGCTACTTATTGCAGTTGCAACTTTAGCATATAACAGTCATTCAATTACTCAGTTTTATTATTATGCATTTATACTAGCTGCAATTTTAGAAGTATTATTTGTAATGATAAGTATTAGGATTTATTCAAATATTATTGATATTAATAGAGATTAGAGAAGTATAATTATTTTTTTAATTAGAAAGTATATTTACTTTCTAATTATTGAAACCATATCATTTGTATGCATAACTTTAAATAAATTTGGATTATCAAATAAAGATATTACAACTCTAAAATATCTTTCATTTTTATGATTTCCAATAGTTACACTTTTAAAAGAAAGTGTATTAAAAGTCTTTCTTTGAGTATAAAATACTAAATCATCAGCTTTAAAATCTAAAATTATTTTATTATCAAGCGTAAACTTTTTAAATACTTTATATTTATTAGAAGAAATTTTAATAATGTTATTAGAATAAGTAAAGTGTAAAAAGTCTAAAGGTGAATATGTTTTTGTAGAATCGGGAAGATCGCTTCTTCTTTTCACAAAAATAATTTGCTCCTTAGAGTATTTCATTTTATTGATTTTTTTCTTTTTAACAATTCTTTTTTTCTTTTTTACTACTTTTGTTTTTTTTACAATCTTTTTAATATCTTTTTTAATTTCTTTATTTCTTTCTTTATTTCTTTCTTTCTTTTTTTCCATAATTTTTACTGGTATTATTTTTTTAGGCTCAGCTTTTGGAAAAGATCCTGTCATATCTTCATAAACATTTTCTTTCTTTATTTTATCCATAGGAGGAATGTTTAAGCTTGAATTTGTATTTTCATAGTCAATAGCATTATTTACAGAATCAATAGGATAATCATCATTTTCTTCCATAAGTCTGGCAACTTCTTCATTATATGCATCACTTGCAATAAAAGGATTATCTCTAGCTATTAAAGTACTAGTCATTAGTAATAAATAAAAATATATATTTTTCATTCTTCTGGCTCCAAATTTTTTAATTCAAAATACTCTTTTTGAAGTCTTGCATTATCTAACTGCAATCTTCTTATTTCATGTTTTAGAAAAAGTCTTTTATTTTTTAGTTTTGAATAAACATCATATGAATTCAATCCAAATAAAAGACTTGCTACATGATAACTTAAAAACAAAGTAACAGCAATTGAAGCTAATACTATAGAAGTAAACTTAAATAGTTCTTTGTTTTTATTATCATTTTCTTTCTTCAAATTATTACTTTTTAAAAGGTGTATTTCCTAAATACTCAGCATAAGCAATTTCTTCGCCTATTTCTAATAATCTATTATATTTAGCGATTCTATCAGATCTAGAAGTAGATCCTGTTTTAATTTGTCCACAATTTAAAGCTACTGCAAAATCTGCAATAAAAGTATCTTCACTTTCACCAGATCTATGAGACATTACACAATTATAATTGTTTCTTTGCGCTAATCTAACTGTTAACATAGTTTCAGAAACTGTCCCAATTTGATTAGGTTTAATTAAAATAGAGTTAGCTATTTTTTTAGAAATACCTTCATTTAAGATAGCTGCATTAGTAACAAATAAATCATCACCAACTAACTGAATTTTATCACCAAGTACATCAGTCATAATTTTCCAACCATCCCAGTCATCTTCACTTAAACCATCTTCAATTGAAACAATTGGATATTTTGCACATAAATCAGCATAATATTCAACTAATTCTTTTGAAGTTAGTTCTCTATTTTCAGATTTAAGTACATATAAACCTTTTTCGTTAATAATCTCAGAAGCCGCAACATCTAAAGCTAAAGCAATTTGAGTTCCAGCTTTATATCCAGCTTTTTCAATAGCTTTCATAATAACTTCTAAAGGTTCTTCATTAGATTTTAAGTTTGGCGCAAATCCACCTTCATCACCAACAGCAGTAGATTCACCCATATCATTAATAATAATTTTAAGGTTTTGATAAATTTCTGCTACAGCTCTTAGACCTTCATTAAAGTCTTCAAGTCCAACAGGTAAAATCATGTATTCTTGGAAATCTACAGAGTTATTAGCATGCTCTCCACCGTTAATTACATTAAACATAGGTACTGGCATAGTCATAGCATTTGCTCCACCTAAGTATCTATATAATGGAATTTTTAATGAAGATGCAGCAGCTCGTGCAACAGCCATAGATACACCTAAAACTGCATTAGCTCCAAGTTTTGCATAATTAGCAGTTCCATCCATATCTTTCATAGTTGCATCAATTTCTGCTTGGTTAAAAGGAGACATACCTAATAATTCATCAGCAATTAAAGTATTAACATTTTCAACAGCTTTTAAAACACCTTTACCCATATATCTATGGTCAGCATCTCTTAATTCTAGAGCTTCTCTTTTACCAGTACTAGCTCCTGAAGGAACAATAGCACTTTCACTTGTACCATCACTTAATGTTACAGTTGCTTTAACAGTAGGGTTTCCTCTTGAGTCTAATACTTCATTTGCGTGAATATTATCAATAAATACCATTTTTTCTCCAATTTTGTGAATAATTATAAATTTTAAGATTATAACAAAATTATATAAAAAGTTTCGTGATTATTTTATTTTATTTTATGATTTTTTGGAGGGATATATTTGTAGTATTATTTGTAAGTTAAGAAAAAGTGAAAAGGTTCACTTTTTCTTAAGTTTTAAGGTTTTTTATTCATCATCATTATCATCAACAGGTAATGAATCTTCATTTACACCCATTGCATCTAATATTTTCTTTTCAACTTCAATTGCAATTTCAGGATTATCAATTAAAAATTGTTTAGAGTTTTCTTTTCCTTGTCCAATTTTACTATCACCATAAGAGAACCAAGAACCAGCTTTATCAATTATGTCTAGTTTAACACCATAATCAATTAACTCACCCATTTTAGAAATACCTTTTCCAAACATAATATCAAACTCAATAACTTTAAATGGAGGTGCAACTTTATTTTTTACAACTTTAACTTTAACTCTATTACCAATTGCATTCTCACCTTGTTTAAGTGTTGCAATTCTTCTAATATCTAATCTTACAGAAGAATAGAATTTTAAAGCATTTCCACCAGTTGTTGTTTCAGGAGAACCGTAACCTGTCATACCAATTTTCATTCTAATTTGGTTAATGAAAATTACAGTAGTATTCATTTTATGAACAACTGAAGTAATTTTTCTTAAAGCTTTAGACATAAGTCTAGCTTGAAGTCCTACTTGAATATCATCCATATCTCCATCAATTTCAACTTTTGGAGTAAGAGCAGCAACTGAATCTATAATTACTAAATCAACAGCACCTGATCTAATTACAGTTTCTAAAATATCTAAAGCTTGTTCACCATAATCAGGTTGAGAAACAAGTAAGTTATCTGTATCAACACCTAGGTTTTTAGCATAATTAACATCTAAAGCATGTTCCGCATCAATAAAAGCACAAACTCCACCATTCTTTTGACACTCTGCTATTACATGTAAAGTTAAAGTAGTTTTACCAGAACTTTCAGGACCATAAATTTCAATAACTCTTCCTCTTGGAAGACCACCAACACCAAGTGCTAAATCAAGACCTAAAGAACCAGTAGAAATAACTTCCATTGGTTCAACTTTTTTATCACCTAATCTAATTAATGCACCTTTACCAAAGGCTTTGTCAATTTGTTTAATTGCTAAGTCTAAAGCTTTTTTCTGATTATCATCCATTATGTATCCTGTGTTTTTTTCTTTTATTGGACTAATTGTATCAGGTTTTTTCTAAGTAAGTAATTATATTGCAATTTGTTATGTTTTTCTTTTTAAATGTGATAAATAATAAAGAATATTAATAATAATTGTATACAAAAATGAACTTACAAGAAGGAAAAGGATGAGATTAGAACAGTTAAAAGACTTAATTTATTCAATATTACCAAAAGCTAAAATATATCTTTTTAGATAATGATATTGCCTATAAATATTATATTGTTGATATTATTG
>JABSON010000059.1 GCA_013215915.1 Campylobacteraceae bacterium
TTATCAGCGATGAAGAGCTTGACTTCCAGGTTCGAAATGGAGCTGGGTATTTCCTCTTCTCTATAATCACCAGAAAAATAAGTTCTAAAAATAAATATTATTCTTAGAACTTATTTCGTGAAATAAAAGTATATTTTAATCATTTATAATTTCTTATAAAATTCGTAATGGCTCCGGCACCAGGATTCGAACCTGGGACCAAATGATTAACAGTCATCTACTCTACCACTGAGCTATGCCGGAATCTATTAGTTATGTTAAATAGATTGGAATTATAGTAAAAATTATTTTATTTGTCAAGACTATTTCAAAAGAATTATGAAATTTTGTAAAAATCTACTCCTGAACTGTTTACAAGATTAATTTTGTTTTCATTTAGAAGTTTTTCTAAGTGTATTTGTGATTCTTTTGAGAAAGTATTTTTAATATCTTCTTTTGTTAAAGGACGTCTTGGTAATAAAGATAAAATATCTTCTTCTGAGAAACAAAGTTCTTGAATTGGTCTATTTTTATATGCAATATTTACATTTATTCCTTCAAAAGTTTTAGCCACATTTTCAAGTGTCTCAAAAGGTACTGGTTTAATGTTATAAGCTGGTGGTCTGTCAATTGTACCAATATCAACTCTTGCTGGGTTAATCTCTTGTACTGCTTTATATAATAATTCTATTTCTTCTTTTTTATCATTTATACTTTTCACAAATAAGATTTCTAGAACAAATAAGTTCTTAGTTTCTTTTGAAAACTTAGACATATATTTAATGATTTTTTCAATATCAATGCCTTTATGGAATCTATCTAATTTCTTGAAACTCTTTTCACTCACACAATCAAGTGATAATTTTACAGTATCTATTTTTAATAAAGTATTATAAATAGAATCATCATAAATAGTACTACCGTTTGAAAGTATTAAAGTTTTTGTGTCTTTTTTGATTTTATTTATTTCATTTATTAGTTCATCTAACTTAGGATATAAAGTTGGTTCACCATTAGCTGTAAGCGTTAACACATCAATTCTATCATGTTTAAGAAGATTAGTTTTGATTTCTTTTATAATCTCTTCTACACTTGGATATTCATCCATAGTCTCAACTGTAGGAGCAGCTTCTAGTTCACAGTATAAACAATCATAGTTACATTGTTTTTTCCCTGGTGATAAATCTATACCTAAAGAAATACCAAATCTTCTTGATGGAATTGGACCAAATATTATTGAATTTGTATATGACATTATTTTCTTTCCTAAAAAAAAAGTGAGAAGATAAATCTTCTCACTTTTTAGTTTTTTATTTCTTATAAATTCTTAGTTTTTTGAAATTCTTTGACACTCAGAAACAAAGTGTTTTGCATTCTCAACTGGAACATCTGGTAAAATACCATGTCCTAAATTAAAGATATGTCTTTTACCTTGCATAACTTCTTGAATATCTTCAATGCTTTTAGTAGTTTTTTCTTGTGAATATAATCTACAAGGCTCCATATTACCTTGAAGAACATATTTATCACCAAGTTTTTCTTTAGCTAAGCTCATTGGAGTTGACCAATCAACACCGAATACATCAAAGTTTCCATAAATTCTATCTAGATATTGTCCAATTCCTTTAGGGAACATAATAATTGGAATTTCTGGATATTTTTCTTTTAAATAATCACAGATTTCTACCATATACTTCCAAGAGAATTCAAAATACTCTTCTTCTTCCAGCGCAGCTGCCCAAGAATCGAAAATTTGAACTACATCAATACCAGCTTCAATTTGTTTAACCATATAAAGTTTAACAACTTCTGTAACTTTAGCTAATAACTTATGCATAAGTTCTGGTTGAGTATAAATTAATTTTTTACATAAATTATATGTTTTTGTACCCTTACCTTCAATCATATAAGTAACTAAAGTCCAAGGAGCTCCAGTAAATCCAATTAAAGCTTTATCATCATCTAGTTGCTCTCTAATTAATTTAATAGTATCATAAACATAATCTAATTTATCAGCTGCTTCTTCACCACAAATTAAAGCATCAACATCAGCTTCATTTTTAATTGGGTTTCTAAATAATGGACCTTCTCCTGTTACAAATTCTAAGTTCATTCCCATTTCATTTGGAATAACTAAAATATCTGAAAATAAAATAGCAGCATCAACACCAACAATATCAATTGGTTGAAGTGTTACTTCACAAGCTTTTTTTGGATCATGACATAGGTTTAAAAAGTTTCCAGCTTCTGCTCGAACTTTCATATACTGTGGTAAATATCTACCTGCTTGTCTCATCATCCATACTGGTGAATACGGAGTTTTTTTTCCTAAACATGCATCTACAAAAATTTTTGACATATAAAAACCTTCTTAATTAATTTTTTCCAACTTTACCTAAAAAGTAAAGTCCTACAGACAGAGCTGTAACAGATAAAGCAAAATACAACATATCTAAAGCACCGTTATATTCTGTATGTAAAACTCTTTGAAAAAAGTTTACAACTAAAACCATAACAATTACTTTAGCAATTTTGTCTTTTAACTGATCTAATGATGTAATGGATAATACCTTAGAATCATCTTTTGCATCTTGACTATGATCAATAGGAGATATAAAAAGTTCATAAACTCCAAATGAAAATATAAGCATAACAACTGCAATTAAATATAAATCAACAGCACCTATAATTCTAGAAACAATATTTTCATGAAAATTTTCTGGGTGAGCTGAAGTTATAATAGTATTAAATGTATTTGTAGCAACGCTCAAAATATCCATAGAACCTACTACAAATAAGATTAAAGCACCAATAAGTCCAAATACTACTGCAAGTACAACGAGGAATCTAGTTTTCCACATTGCACTTTCAAATATTCGCTCAATCACTTACTTACTTTCTACTAGTTCTATCCATTTAAAAGCAATTCTAATTGAGTTAGTTGCTGCTCCTACTCTTACTTGATCTGCAACATTAAAATAATGTAACATATTGTTTGAGTATAAATCTTTTCTTAAACGTCCTACATAAGTAATATCAGTATCAGTAGAGATAATAGGCATAGGATATGAATCATTTTCTAAATCATCAATAACTTCTACATTTTCAAATCTCTCTAATGCTTCTCTTACTTCAGGAATATTAACTTCAACATCATCTTCAAATGTTACTGTAATTGATTCACTATGGCTTCTTAAAACAGGAACTCTTACACATGTTGCAGCTACTGCTATATCTTTATGTAAGATTTTTCTAGTTTCATTAATCATTTTCATTTCTTCTTTTGTAAATGAATTATCCATTGCTACATCAACAGAAGGAATAACATTATTTACAATTTGGTGTTTAAATGCTTCAATTTCACTATCAGATAAATTAAATGTTAATAAATCTTGCATTTGAGTAAATAATTCTTTCATACCAGCTTTTCCAGCACCTGAAACAGCTTGGTAAGTTGATACATCAACTCTTTTAATTCCATATAATTCATCTAAAGGTTTTAAGCTTAAAACCATTTGAATAGTAGAACAATTAGGATTAGCAATAATTCCTTTATTTGTCCATAATTCAATATCTTCAGGATTAACTTCAGGTACAACTAAAGGAATATCTTCATCAGATCTAAAATGACTTGTATTATCAATTACAACTGCACCTGCTTCAACAGCATGTTTTGCATATTTAGCAGAAATACTTCCACCAGCAGAGAAAAAAGCAATATCAACTGAATTTTCTTTAAAAGAATTTTCACTTAATACTTGAACGCCTATTTCTTTACCTTTATATTCGATATATGTTCCAAAACTTTTAGCAGATGCTAAAGGAATTATATTTTCAACAGGAAAATCTAACTCTTCCATAACTCTAAATAATTCTTCTCCAACTGCACCAGTTGCGCCAACAACTGCTACGTTATACTTTTTCATTATTCATTTTCTCCATTATCATTGTTTTCTTCTTTTACTTCAGACTCAAAAGATTCATCTGATTCAGATTTCTCTACAGTTTCATTAGTTTCAGAGTTTTCAGAACTTTCAACTATACTTGTATTTTCAACAATTTCACCATCTTCATCTCTGATTATAGCAATACCATTTTCATCAAGCTCAATTTCATCATCTTCTTTTGGACATTTAGCAATAGATACAACCTTATCCCCTTTATCAACATTAACAATGATAACACCAGAAGTTGCTCTACCTGCTTTTCTAATACTTTGCATATCTACTCTAATCATTTTACCAACAGAAGTTAAAATCATTAAGTCTTGTTTTTCATCAACAATAACTTCACCAATAACATCACCAGTTTTATTAGATCTTTTCATAGAAATAACACCAGAACCAGCTCTATTTGTTTCTCTATATTCAGAAACAACAGTTCGTTTACCTATACCTTTTTCAGATACACATAAAATTTCTTGTTCAGTATTTTCAATAACATCAGCATCAACAACATAATCTTCTTCATGTTTAAATTTAATACCTCTAACACCTCTAGTACTTCTACCTTGTTCTCTTGTTTTTTCAATATCAAATCTAATACATTGACCAAGAGCTGTAAAAATCATTAAGTTTTCAGACTCTGGAAGAGTAATTTTAGCAGTTACGATTTCATCTTCTTCATCTAAAACAATAGCACGAACCCCATTAGATCTAATATTTGAGAATTGAGATAAAGAAGTTCTTTTAACAATACCATTTTTAGTAAAGAATGCTAATGATTTATTTTCATCAAAATCAGAAGTTGGAATAATTTCCATAATTCTCTCACCAGCTTTTAAGTTAATTAAGTTAACTACTGCTTTACCTTTAGCTATTCTTGAACCTTCAGGAATTCTATATACTTTTAACCAGTATAATTGACCTAAGTTAGTAACAAACATTAAAGTATCATGAGTATTTGAAACAAAGAATCTTTCAATAAAGTCATCATCGTGAGTAGTTACGGCAATTTTACCTTTACCACCACGTCTTTGTTTTTCATATAATTTAATTGGTACTCTTTTAACATAACCATTATGAGTAATAGTAACAACCATTGGCTCATTAGGAATTAAATCTTCAATATCAATTTCTTCATATGAATCTTCAATATCTGTTAATCTAGGAGTAGTATATTTATCTTGAATTTCAACTAATTCTTCAACAATAATTTCATTTAATCTAACTTCAGATTTTAAAATTGCTTCTAATTCTGCAATTAAAAGTAATAATTCTTGATATTCAGCTTCTAATTTATCTCTTTGAAGACCTGTAAGTCGTCCAAGTCTCATGTCTAGAATAGCTTGAGATTGAATTTGTGATAAAGAGAATCTTGCCTGAAGTTTTTCTCTTGCATCAGCATCATTTGCAGAAGCTTTAACAATTTGAACTACTTCATCAATATTATCTAAGGCAATTTTTAAACCTTCAAGAATATGAGCTCTAGCTTTTGCTTTTTCAAGTTCAAAAATTGTTCTTCTAATAATTACAGTTTTTCTATGTGAAAGAAAAATGTTTAATACTTCTGGTAATTTAAATACTTTAGGCTCTTTATTATAAACAGCTAACATAATAATTCCAAAAGTAGTTTCTAAAGGAGTAGACTTATATAAGTTATTCATTAAAATTTCAGCCATTGCATCTTTTTTAAGTTCAATAACAACTCTAATACCTTCTCTATCAGATTCATCTCTTACTTCTGAAATACCTTCAATAACTTTATCTTTTGCTAATGTAGCAATTTGTTCGATTAGTCTTGATTTATTAACTTGGTAAGGAAGTTCATCAATTACAATTACTTCTTTTCTACCTTTAGTTTCAATATGATGTTTTGCTCTTATTTTTACACGACCTCGTCCTGTATTATAAGCATCAATAATTCCACGTCTACCAAATATTGTTCCACCAGTAGGGAAATCAGGACCTTTAATAAATTGCATTAATTCATCAGCCGTAGCTTCTGGATTATCAATTAAATGTAAGATTCCTTCTAATAATTCACCTAAGTTATGTGGTGGAATTTTCGTAGCCATACCTACAGCGATACCTTCAGAACCATTCATTAATAATGTTGGAACTCTTGTTGGAAGAACTGATGGTTCTTTCATTGTATCATCGTAGTTTGGTGTGAAGTTAACTGTGTCTTTATCTAAATCTTTTAAAATTTCTTCAGAAATTTTAGTAAATCTTGATTCCGTATATCTCATTGCTGCTGCATTATCGCCATCTACTGAACCGAAGTTACCTTGACCATCAATTAAAGGTTCTCTCATTGAGAAACTTTGTGCCATTCTAACTAAAGCGTCATAAACAGAAGTATCACCATGTGGATGGTACTTACCAATAACATCTCCAACAATTCTTGCTGATTTTTTATAAGGAGCACGTGCTGTCATATTTAAATCATGCATAGCATATAAAATTCTTCTATGAACTGGTTTTAAACCATCTCTTGCATCTGGTAATGCACGACCTATAATTACACTCATAGAATAGTCTAAATACGAAGCTTTAACTGAATCTTCAATATTTATGTCTATAATATCTTGACTCTCAAAAAGATTTTCCATTAATTAATACCTTATTGTCTAAATTGCTCTTATATTATCTAAAAAGTGCTTAGTATTAATTGTAATTTGTAAGATTGGATTAAAAAGATTAGGAAATAAGAGATAAAAATATTTTATCTCTTATAATTTGGTAGTTTTGGGATTTAAGAGGCTTTTTTCTCTTTTAAAATAAGTGAAAAAATTTGATCTTTTAAGCGTAGTTTCTCTTTTTTTAGAATTTCAATTTCTACATCACTAGCAAAGTTTTTTACTAAAACAGTAATTTCTTCATCTAGATTATTATGTTTTTCAAATAACTTAAGAAAATGTCCATTTTCTTTTTTTAATTTATTAACTGTATCTCTGTATTCATGAAACATTATAAATCCTTTTTTTGATTTATTAATTATATCAATTAATAACTTAGGAAATTGTATTCTTAAGTTCTATAATCAGCATTTATTTCAACATATTTATAACCTAAGTCACATCCATATGCCGTAAAAGAGTAAGTTCCTTGACCAATATCACATTTGATTTTAAATTTTTCTTTTTCTAAAACTTTTGAAGCTTTTTCTTCAGTACTTTCATCAAATACTATTTCACCTTTGTTAAAAACAATTACATCATTATATGAAATAACTAAAGTATCCTCAGAACATTGTATTCTTGAAGCTCCAATAGTTGAAGCAATTCTTCCAAAATTAGGATCTTCTCCAAATAAAGCAGTTTTAACTAATAATGAATTAGATAAAGCTTTTGCAGCTAGTTCAGCATCTTTTTGTGAAGCTGCATTAATTACTTCAAATGAAGCTGCTTTTTTTGCACCCTCACCATCAGAGACCATTAACATAGCCATATCATGCATTACAAGTCTAAGGGCTTCTTTAAAAGCTTCTTTATTATATACGCCTGACTTTTTATTAGCTAATAATAAAACAGTATCATTTGTAGAAGTATCACCATCAACTGAAATAGCATTAAAAGTACTATGAACATTTATATTCAATAATTCTTTCATATCAGATTTTGGAATAGCTGCATCTGTACAAATAAAACACAACATAGTAGCTAAGTTAGGATTTATCATTCCAGCACCTTTGGCAAGTGCTCCAATTTTAAAACTTTCACCATTTTCTAATTTAACTTCGTAAAAACAATGTTTTGAATAAGAATCTGTTGTCATTATAGCTTGAGATAAATTTTTAGCATTTGAAGCTTTTAAATTAAAGTTATTAGCTGCTTTTATAATTTTCTCTTTAGGAAGTCTATTTCCTATTACACCAGTTGAAGACATAATAGGGTTTTTAAGATCAAAATCTAAGGCTTGAAATATTTCATTAATATCTTCAATTCCTTTTTGTCCTGTCATTGCATTTGCATTTTTTGAATTAATTAAAACAAAATTACTTTTAAAATCTTTAGCATATAAAGTATAATGTTTTAAAGGAGCTGCCCTAAACTTATTTAAAGTAAAAACTGCTTCAACATCACATAAAGTATCACTATAGATAAAACCTAAATCATTTTGATTATTTGCTTTTAAATCAGCATGTACGCCATCAAAATAGAAACCATCAATTTGGTCAATATAACCTTTTAAGGGAAAAATAGAAAACATTATTCGCAACACTCCATTGGTTTATTTATATCATTTACTAATCTCTTAGCTTTTGCAATTGCTTTTTGATTACCTACAAGTAAAAGTTTACAATTAGCTTTTATAATTGTATTTCCTTTTGGCATCTGAATGAATTTACCACTCTTTTCAGTAATACCAATAACAGAAACTTTCATTCTATCTCTTAATCTTACATCTTTTAGTTGATTATTAACTAACCAAGATGTTTCTTTAATAATTATTTCTTCCATATCAATAGGAGTATCAGGTTTATATAAAAACTCTTCTAATACATTTTCCATGTCAGGTCTTATTGCCATAGCAGATACTCTTTTAGCCATTAACGCAGGAGGTGCTACAACTTTGTCAGCTCCTAGTTTTTTTAATCTTACTTTATCATTTGCAGTTTCAGCATTTGAAATAATTAATAAAGGAGATCTACCTAATTCTTTTTCATATAATCGAACTGATGCAATTAAAGTAATATTATCAGATATATTTTTTGATAAAGATATTGCACCTTTTGCAGATGATAAATGAGATTTTAAAAATGCAGATTCTTTAAAAGGTTCATCTTGAATAAAATATGGATAATTGTTTTCTTTTGCAATTGCTTCAATGTCATCACTTGGATCAACAACAACAAAAGGTATATGATTAAGTTTAAATTGTTTTGCTAGTTGTTCTGTATATTCATTATGATAAAAAATAACAAAATGTTTTCTAAGTCGGGCTATTTTATAAAGCATATTACGCTCCTTGTATAAATCAAATAATTTACCTTTAATTACAGCATCAATTAAAATTGCAGTTGATAAAGTAAAAATAGCAAATCCAAATATAATAAGTGTAATTGTAAATATTCTTCCAGCTGGTGATATTGGAGCTATCTCTCCAAATCCAACAGTAGTAAAAGTAATCCCTGTTTGATAAATTGCATCTAATATATTAAAATCATCAATTATGATATAACCTAAGGTTCCAATCATCATTATTAATTGTAGTAGTACTAGTGGTAATCTAAAAGGTTTTAAGTGTGAGTATATTAAGGGGTTTAAGTTGTATTCAGGTTTGGCAGTTCTAATTTCCCAGTTAAGGGCTCTTTTAATTCTTTTTAATAATCTCATAGAGGCACTTCACGCGCTTCTATGAATTCTTTTTAAGAGTTCTTAACTCTTTAGCAGATATTTTGATCTTTCTTGAAGTTCCATCTTCTAAAGTAATTTTTACTGATCTTAAGTTAGGTAAAAATCTTCTTTTTGTTCTGTTCTTAGCATGACTTACGTTGTTTCCAGCCATAGGCCCTTTTCCAGATATTGCACATCTTCTTGACATTATAATTCCTTAATCTAATATATCTGAGTATTGTACCTTTTTTATCTTAAGTTTTAGTTAAATTAAACTTACTTTTATAAAAAAGATTCAATAAACTTCTGAATTTGTAAATCTAACATAAACTCTTTAGATTTTTCATAATTTTCATTTTGAATTAATTCTAAATCTATTTTTCTAGCTAAAAGAGCATCAATTTTAAAAGGGCTTGCTCCATCGTTGTTTCCGTTCATTGTTGAATACACATCTGCTATCTCAGAAGAGGATGAAGAGGATGATACAAATATTGCATTTTTATGAAACATAGCTTTTAATACATTTACAGAAAAAGAAGATGATAATGAAGGAAATAGAAATATATCAGAAGCTGCAAAAAGCCTTGCAATATTATTATAGTCTTCTAAAAAAAGAATATTTGATGATAATTTCTTTTTAGGTAGTAAAAACTTTAAATTAACAATTTCTTCTTTTGAACCCGCAATAATAATTTGTTTATTTTTATAGTTAAGTGATGATGCTAAGTTAATAAACTCTTTGGCACCATTCTTTTTAAAGTTTTTTGCTGTAAAGAATAGAATAACTGCTTTTTTGTCAAACGTATATTCTTTTGACAAAAATTCTTTTGCTTCTTGTTTATCATAAACTGTCTCATTTATAGATGGGTAAATAACTTGGATTTTATTTTTATCTATATTTTTTACTTTTAAAAGCAAATTCTTTTTTGCAGTTAATGAAGAAACTATAATATATTCACAGTTTAATATTTTATCTTTAATTTCAGAGTTAAAAAGGCCTGAATAAAAATAAACATTTGCATATGATTTTTTTTTCAATTTTATTTTAGATAAAAATGAGCTTTTTTCTATTTTAGAAATATTATCATTCTTTTCTAATTGATTTATAAAAATAGTCTCTTTTTCATAATCAATATAAAACATTATTTAGCCTTATGAAAAGCATATATAGGAGAAGAAGAAATTTCTATATTATTTTTAATTTCATTACCTAATTTATCAAATACTTGTTGCGCTTCTTCTAAAGGAATATTTCTTGAAGATGAAGACCAAATAATATCGAATGATTTATTATTTTTTTTACAAGTTAATACATGTAAATCTTTTGCACACGTATAATTAAGAACTTCACAATCTTGCACAAAATTTATCATAGTTTTATAAGCTTGATATGCTTCTCTTTTTCTTAAACCTTCACGTGAGTCAATTAAACCATATCCAGGTGCAATTAGTTGATGCCAGTATACTGATTGTACTTTTTTACTTCCTAAGGCTAAAAAATAATATCTAAGCATATAATTTGTATAATCATCTTCACTTACACACTCTTTTTCACTTGTAGGTGCCCAAGGAGCTGTATTAGATATTGGCCAGTTAGCTTCTGTAATTAAAATATCAGCTGATGATTTTAAAGAGAGTTTTGATAAAGAATATAAAAAATCAATTTTTTTACTTGTTCCGAAAATACCCATTTGAGTATTTTCAGGAGCCCCTCTTCTATCAACATATAATAAAGCAGATAATTTATCATACTTAACATCATGTTTATTAAATAAAGCTCTTATTGTGAAATGATATTCAAAGTCTATAACAGAAGGCCCTACTAAAATATAATCTTTAAACTTTTCATTTCTAATGTTTTGAACAACTTTATAAAATTCTAAGTACTCACCAACACTAAAGAATCCCCATTTTGATCTATTAATAGCATTTCCAACTTGGAATGTTTTTGAAATACCTTTAAAAGCAGAAAAAATAAGTGTAACGTTTTCTCTTAATAATATTTTATCTTCAATATTTTCTCTATCTTGTAAAATATTAATTAAAATATTTACATTTTTAAACTTTTTAGAAAATTCAACATATTCATTTAATCTTGAAATTTCAGTCAGAGGAACTCTTATTTGTATGTTCTTACAATTAAGTTCAGATATTAAAGATACTTGCTCATCACCTTTATCTAAATTAACGCACATAGAGAAAAATTCAGGAAAGTGCTTTTGTTTTGATTTAAAGATAAATGAAAAAACAAAAGCTAAAGGGAAAATAATAAGATTATAAAAGAATAATGGTATATAATCTTTCAAATTCTTTTTTCTCATATTTTTTTTATATTTTTTATCTTTTAGTATATGTGGTTGGTCTGAGTATTTATCCCATGGAAATTTATCATTTATATTATTCATTATAACCTAACATTTTAAGCACATCTGCTGCTTTTATTTCTTTCATACAATTATGATGTTTCAGAGGACAAGTCCTCTTCATACAGGGAGCACAATCTAAATTCTTAGTAATAATTTGCCCATTAGGATTATGCCATTGATTTGTTTCTGTAAACTTTGTAGGTCCAAAAATAGTAATAGTTTTAACTTTATAAGCAGCAGCTATATGCATAGGTCCAGAATCATTAGTAATAAATAAATCAAGTCCCGCAACTCTTTTAATTAATTCAGGAATTGTAGTTTTTCCAGCTAAATTTATATAGTTAGAGATACTATTTTCTTCTAAAATTTTAACAATATCAGCTGCTATTTCAGTCTCACCAGGACCACCGAAAATTACAATATCAAATTCATTTGATAATTTTATAGCAATTTTAGCAAATTCTTCAGGATACCATCTTTTTGCAGACCCATAAGTAGCACCAGGATTCATTCCTAATGTTTTTCGTTCATAAGAAAAAGCTTTTTGGTAAAGTTTTAAATCACTAGTATCATAAGAAGTATTTAAAGACTTATTAATAAAGTCGTTATATCTAATTGCTTGATGTATTTCATCTTTTGTATATCTTTTATAAGAAAACTTCTTTTTACTATTTAAAAAAAACATCATAAATTTTGAAGTAAAAGTTCTTCTAAAAGAAAAAACTAAATCAAATAATCCTGCATTCTTTGCAAGATTATAAAGATTAGCATATCTATTACCCTCTTTTTTACTATCATCTATTATTACATTTTTAACATTTTTTATTTCTTTTAACGCCATTGTTGAAACAAAAGAACCAAAAAGAGTAATTTCACATTTTGGGTATTCTTTTATTAATGACTCAATTGCTGGTGTTGTCATAATTGCATCACCAAGCCATGTAGGTATTTCTATAAATATTTTCATATTCTCTCTCTCTTAAATGTTCATAAAATAAGTATTAAATTAAAATAAATTTAACTTCAAAATAATATATGGGTTAATATCTTTTTCAACAAATTTAATTCTATTATTTAAAGGTGCCATAATGATAAAACATTAGGACTAAATAAACCAACAGCATTCACATTTAATGCTGATGAAATATGAAGAAGACCACAATCTGGCCTATAAATAATTTAGCAGAAGAAATCACAAATTTCAATAAATTTAAATCACATTTTTGTATTTTATATAATTATATTTATTTTTGAGTTTATTAATTAACTCTTTATCATCACCTAATATATAAATATCTAACTTGTAATTGTTATTAATATACTCAATAATCTCACACTATAAATTAAAGGGAATACTTCTAATAGGATTACGTGCACCAATATGTATTGTAATAAAGCTTTTGTTTTAATGATGATAATAAATTTTTGTGCATTCTAAATTTATTACATTTTTACTTTATTTTTTTAACTATTTTTCTACTTTCAGAAGAAGATGTCATATCTAACACACTTTCAAATAAAATA
>JABSON010000006.1 GCA_013215915.1 Campylobacteraceae bacterium
AATAAATAGTGAAAATGAGATAATTATAATAAATGTAAAAAATTTATTGTATAATCAGAAAAAATAATAAAGAAGATCTATTGCCCTATATATTAAAAGAATACCAAGTATTACAAAAATGTAAAATTGAAGATTTTTTAGTTCAAACAGTAAAACTAAAAGAAAAAGAAGCTATATCTTTATTAGCTAAAAGAAAAATATATGACCAAAATAATAAAGCACTTGGTAAAAAACAAGTTATATCTGATGGAAGTGTTAAAGTATATGTATTTGAAGCTATTACACAAGGTTTAAAACCTTTATTTGACTCATTTCATTTTGCAATATTTGATAAACCCTCAGGTCTTAAAGTTCATCCTAGTTCAATAAACAATGAATATACTTTATTAGATGAAATACAATACCATTTTGGAAACAATGCCAACTTAGTGCATAGAATTGATGCCGAAACTTCTGGTTTAGTTTTAGTTTCAAAAAATCCCTATTCTGAAGTTATGTTAAAAAATATGTTTGAAGAAAAACTATATTCAAAAAAGTATCTAGCTTTAGTTGAAAATGAAGTAAAAGAAGATTTAGAAATAAATGGAAGTATAAAAGCTTCATCTGGTTTAATTAAAATAAAAATGAAAGTTGATGAAGAAGGAAAAACTTCATTAACAAAAATAAAGCCTCTTTATTATGATAAAAAAACTAATCAAACTTTAGTTCAAGCTATTCCAATCACAGGAAGACAGCATCAAATTAGAGTTCACTTAGATTCAATAGGACATAGGATAATAGGTGATCCTATATACGGTATTAAAGAAGAAGATTGTAATAATATTTTAAATAGAAAAATAACACTTGAAAAAAGAATAAAAATAACAGGACAGAATAGATTAATGTTACAAGCTAATTATTTAGAATTCACATTTGCAGGAATTTTATACAAATTCACTTCAAAACAAAAACTTATAAAAGGGAATACAAATGAAAATTAGATTTGCAACATATAACTTATTTCAATTTGTACAACCTCCTTATTCTTGGTATACAAAAAAAGATAAATTCTCTGCTTTTAAGTGGATAGAAAAATTAGAGTGGGTAAAAAATCAAATCATTGCTTTAGATGCTGATATTATAGTTTTTCAAGAAGTTTTTTCAAAAGATGTTTTAGAAAACTTATGTAAAGAATTAGGATATGAATATTTCCTAACAGTAGATGATGCAAAACTTAAAGATGAAAACTCAAGAGTATATACTTCTATGACAGTAGCTTTAGCATCTAGATTTCCAATTAGTAAAGTTCATAAAATTAAAAAAGATAAAAGTTTTACTTTTTCAAGAATACCAATAAAAGCTCAAATAAAACTTCCTAATAATCAAGAGATTTTAGTATATGCTGCACATTTAAAATCAAATAGAACAAATGAGTTTGAATATTTATTTAAAAAAGATGATACATTTGAATATAAAAAA
Source organism: Campylobacteraceae bacterium (assembly GCA_013215915.1). Classification (GTDB taxonomy): domain Bacteria; phylum Campylobacterota; class Campylobacteria; order Campylobacterales; family Arcobacteraceae; genus NORP36. Next base: position 1,459 of record JABSON010000006.1, read on the forward strand.
GAATTAACAGATAAAGCTTTAAAGCAAGGTTTCTCAAACTCATTAAAATTAAGACTACAAGAAGCATCATCATTATTTTCTGATGTAAAAGAATCTTTAGACCTTCCTATTGTTTTAATGTGTGATTTAAATGATAAAGAGTTCTCTATGACAATTGATGCCTTATCTAATAAAGCTTATCATAAAAATAGAAAAAATTCTTCTTATATTTTATATGATGCATATTATTTATTTGATCAAATTATTGATAATCCTCATCCTGAACAAAAAGAAATAAAAAGAACAGCAACTTCTTATTATCAAGGACATGGAAATATTTTAGATTATATATTCATTTCAAAACATTTTAATAAAAATAATAAAAATGCAATAGCCGAAATATCTTCATATGAAGTTCATGATAAACATTTACAAGATAATCAAAATGGTGACATAGTAAAAAGTGATCATGCTCAAGTTGTTTGTGAGTTAGAGTTTAAGTAAGTTAAAAAAAAGACAAATAACACTTTATAGTGATATTTGTCTTTTTAGTTTAGATTTTATAAATTTGTTAAAGAATTTCTTGAACTCTTCCAACATCTCCAGATACTAGTCTAACTTTAATTCCGTGAGGATGAGAAGGGCTTGATGTTAAAATATCTTTAACTATGCCTTGCGTACGTTTACCGCTTCTTTGATCTTTTTTAAGAACAATACTAACTTTAAGTCCGCTTCTAATATCTTCTCTATCTTTTGGATCTAAAATCATTTATTTACCTATTAAAACTGTTTTTACAAAATCAATATTATAGAAGAATATTGTTTTAAACATTAAAGAGAATTTAGTTTTTTTAGCAGTTGTAGTATCTAAAATATCTAAAGTAAATTCTTCACCCTCTTTTGGATAAACAGTAACAGTAACAGAGTTTAATGCTCTCATCATGTTCATAGTTTTTTTATAATCTTTAGTTGGAATACCTTTTAAAATATCTCCTGATCGCTCTTCGTTTCTCATAGCTTCATAAACAATGTCTAAAGTCTCTTTATAAATAGCTTTAGTCCAAGATATTTTACCTTTAGAGTAATGAAAAATAGCAGTTTTGTTTAATAATGCTTTAGGTTTTTCTTCTCTTACATCTTCAATCATTTGAAGAAAAAAATTAACACCACCTAAAAAGTTAGAAACTTCGTTAAGTTCTGCATATATTTTCTTTTTTGATTCTTCATCTAATGTATTGTAATTCATTTTATGCCTTATATTTATCTTTTTGCAATTATATCTAAATTATAGTAATTAAACATCAAATCCTAATTTAATAGCAAAGCCTATAAATAATCCTCCAACTAAGTTTTTTATCAGTTTTTTAATTTTATTTGTAATATTAAAATTCTTTGAAATATTTAAAGCCACATATGAAATCAGAATATTAATAATTATACTAACAAGAATGAAACTAAGTCCTAAAATTGATAAAGCAAAACTAGCTTCACTAGATGAAGTATTAATAAATTGAGGTAAAAAGGCTAAAAAGAAAATCATTACTTTTGGGTTTAACACATTTATAAAAATACCTTTATAATAAATTTTCATTAAAGACTTATCAATTTTTTTAGAACTTGTCCTATTATCATTTTTTGAAAATAATAAAGATAGGCCTAAATAAACCAAATATAAAAGTCCTAAGAATTTAATAATATTAAAAATATATACAGATGACATTAATATAGCACTTAATCCTATAATGGATATAAACATATGAATTAAACAACCAGTATTAATTCCAAGAATAGCTACAATACTAGCTTTAAATCCTTTTTGGAAAGCTGAGGATAATATATATAAAACATCAACCCCAGGAGTTAAATTAAGTAATATACCAGATATTATAAATAAGTAATAATCATTAATTGCAGACATTAAATAGCATTTACATTATCAAATGCGAATTCAATATCAAAATAATCTCTTAGAATTTCATTTCTATTTTCATCTGTAACTTGCCATTTTCTTTTTAGTTCATTTGTATTAATCGAAAAAATATTTTTGTATAAAGTTACCCTACCTTCATCTTTAGCTTTTGTAACTAAGATAATTACTTCAGAAGGTTTTTCTTTTGTTTTAGGATTTGATAATATATTTTCAAAATCTTTAAATGTTTTTTTATCTTCATTAAAAGAATATGACTCAATATAATTATTATTTTTAGTCTTTTTTAATAAAACATACTCAGTATCTATTTTTACAATTTTAAATAATATATTCTCAAATTCTGAAATATATTTACTATCATTAATATTTAAAGCTTCTCTCGTATTTTCAGCAAAACCAATATCAACTAAGTATTTGAATGTATCAAGATGTACAATTAAAGCTAAGTGAGGATAGTCAGCACCTATATATTTAAGGTCTTTTACTTTTGTAAAAATCATATCTACTTTAAATCCTAAAGTTGAAAGTAAATAAGCAAATAAAGAATTTGTTTCATAACAAATACCACCTCTGTTGTTATTTACTATTTTTTCATAAATTTTAAGTATGTTAAATTGATTTATTTTTTTATGTGAAAAATCTAAGTTTTCATAAGGTATATATTCTAAAAATGATTTCATTAATAAATTAAGTGTATTTAAGTTTGTCGGGTAGTTTTTTATATTTGGATCTAAATTAATTCTTTTAAGTATGTTTTTAATGTTCATAATAATCCTTTGACTCTATATATTAAAGTATAAAATAATAAATATATAAAAGGTATTAAATATAAAAGTAAAAAAGGAATTAAAAAGAGATTATCTCTTTTTAATTTAGTCTTTTGGAAGAATCTTCAATTCAACAATTTGAATTTCATCCATATTCCATACATTATTAGTAACATAAGGCTCATTATCTAACCACTCATTCATTTCATCATCACTTGAGAAATCAACAAATAAAGTAGATCCAACCATTATATCTTCTTCAATTAAAGCTCCTGCAGTAATAATTTTACCCTCAGCCATTAATTTTTTTGCACCTTTTACATGAGCATCTCTTGATTCCATTCTTTTATCAAGTGAATCTACATTATCATATGCGATTATTAAATATTGCATTTTAATCCTTTTAGCTATTTATAATATTATACTAAAAGCTATATAATTACAGCTTGATTTTTAAAATAATATCCTTGTATAAAATCAGCATTCATTTTTTTACATAAGTCATAATCTTCTTTTGTTTCTACACCTTCAATAATTGAAAATTGACCATTTAAATTAATAGTTTTTAATAAACCTTCAAAATAAGGAATATAGTTTTTATTATCATCTATCATTCTTAAAAATGATTTATCTATTTTAATATATTTTGATTGACTCATAATATAAAATGAAAACATTGATCCCTCTTGTGCAAAATCATCTAAAGCAAAATCAATATTTAACTTTTGTAGCCAAGAAGCAAAATTCCTCATAACTACAGCACTTTTTTCATCATCACTACCATTTTCAGTTATTTCAATAACAATTTGACTTCGGTATTTTAATAAAAATTCAGCCCAATATTTCTCTTGTTCAGGTGTGTATACGATATCAGCATCAAAGTTTAAAAATAGTTTACCTTTTAATATAAAACTATCAATTTGTCTTTTTTTATTAATTTTTTCTAAATTAAAAAACAATTCGTTAGAAGAGTGTAACTCTCTAAATATTTCTTCTGTTGATATAAGGTTTTCATTAATATCGAATTTACTCAAAGCTTCATATCCAAAAATATCTAAAGTTTTTGTATGAAAAATTGGTTCATATTTTGTATAGTACTTAGCATTTAATATTAATTTTTTAAATTCAAATTTATTCATAAAATATATTAGCTGATTTAAACTTAAATAATAATGATAATAAGTATTACAATATAAGTTATTTATAACAATTTTCTTGTATTTATTCAATAAAGTAATGATAATAAGCTTAATAAGAAATATTATTTTTACGTGAGTAGATTTTAGGCATAAAAAAAGGGAATAAGATAAACTTATTCCCTTTTTAATATTTGTTTGCTTAGTCTTCGTCGATGTCCGCAAATTTAACTTTTTGGTCTTTATATAAACCAGTTCCAACAGGAATAGTTCTACCAATAACAACATTTTCTTTAAGATCTTCTAACATATCCATTTTAGCTGAAATTGCAGCCTCTGTTAATACTTTAGTAGTCTCTTGGAAAGATGCAGCTGAGATAATAGAATCAGATGTAACAGCAGCTCTAGTAATCCCTAATAATAAAGGATCAGCAATAGCAGGCTCTCCGCCTAATCTAATAATTCTTTCATTCTCAATTTTAAATCTTTTCTTAGAAATCATATCTCCAACAATGAAGTTAGTATCCCCACCATCAAGAATTGTAACTTGTCTTAACATTTGAGATAAAATAACCTCAATATGTTTATCAGCAATATTTACACCCTGAGATCTATATACTTGTTGAACTTCAGAAACAATGAAGTAATGTAAAGCTTTATCACCTAATATTCTAAGAATATCATGAGATCCAACTTGACCATCAGTTAATGGCTCACCAGCATGAACAAACTCACCATCGTGAACTAAAATTTGTTTTGATCTTTCAACTAAGTACTCAGATTTATCACCGTTTTCACCAGTAATAACAATTCTAGTTTTATTTCTTAAAGATTTTCCAAAAGAAACGATTCCATCAAATGATGCTAAAACAGCTAAGTTTTTAGGTTTTCTAGCTTCAAATAATTCAGAAACTCTTGGAAGTCCACCAGTAATATCTTTAGATTTTGTAGTTGCTTTTGGAGTTTTACCAATAACATCTGCAATATTAACTTTTTGACCTTCAGCTACAAATAATGAAGTTTTAGCGTCAAGTGCATATCTAATTAACTCGTCATTCTCACCAGCTAAAATAACTGTTGGTTTATAACCAGTTGGTAAATATTCATTAATAACTAATTTAGAAGTACCAGTTAATTCGTCAAATTGCTCAGACGCAGTAACACCTGGAATAATATCTTCAAATGAAATTGTACCAGCTAATTCACAAATAGTAGGATTTGCATATGGGTCCCATTCTGAAATAACAACTTGTTCTTCAGTTACAGGTTTAGCAATTACAGATTCTTTTTCAACTTCTGCATTGTCATTAAATTCAATAACTGAATTTCTTGCAATGTAATGTCTTAAAGCTTCTCTTCCTTCACTATCAACAACAACAGCAAATAAACCTTTAACTTCAACTTTATCACCAGCTTTAACAGATTCGTCTCTGTCTAAGTAATCACCAGTTAATTTGTAGAATTTAACAACACCAGCAGCACCTGCAGTAATTGTTGAAGTAATAGGATCACCATCTTTAACTTTTAATTCAGAAGCATAAGGAATTCGGTTAGGAACATTCCAACCATCTTTAATCATTTCAACTAAAGACTCGTTTGCATCAACTTTATCACCAGTTTTGTAAGGTAAGTATAATTTACCTTCAATTTTACCAGCAACACCAGCTAATTCATTTGCTTTTGCAACATCATTTTTTCTTAAATAGAATTTTTTACTTTCTTTTGAACCTTTAACAGTTAATACAATTTCTTCATGAATTGTTTCAACAGTTAATGTACCAGAGAAAGGAGAAACAACTTTTGGCTCAACAAGTAAGATACCAGCATTTCTTCTATTTGCAACAAGGTTTTTACCCTCAGTATTTTTTAAAGTTTTAATATTGTAATATCTAATAAAACCTTCTTTATCAGCTCTTAACTCTTTCTCAGTTTGAGTTGCAGAAGCAGTCCCACCAACGTGGAAAGTTCTAAGAGTAAGTTGTGTTCCTGGCTCACCAATTGATTGAGCGGCAACAACACCAACAGCTTCACCTGGAGTAGCTTTTCTTTGTTCACCAAGGTTAAGACCATAACATTTAGAACATAAACCATGAGAAACTTTACAAGTTAATGCAGTTCTAATAGTAACAGATTTAACTTCAGCAGCAGCTACAACAGCAGCGTCTTCTTCAGTAATTAATCTACCTTCTGTGAATAAAATTTCATTAGAAATTGGATCCATAATGTTTTCAGCAATAACTCTACCTGTGATTCTCTCTTCTAGTGCTTCAATTAATTCATTACCAGAAGTAATATCAGTAATTGCAATACCTTCGTGAGTTCCACAATCTTCGATTGTAATTCTAACGTTTTGAGAAACATCAATTAGTTTTCTTGTTAAGTAACCCGCATTCGCTGTTTTAAGAGCTGTATCGGCAAGACCTTTTCTAGCACCGTGAGTAGAAATAAAGTACTCAAGTACATTTAATCCTTCTCTAAAGTTAGAGATAATTGGAGTTTCAATAATAGTACCATCTGGTTTAGCCATAAGACCCCTCATACCAGCAAGTTGTCTAATCTGAGCAGCAGAACCCCTAGCTCCAGAATCAGCCATCATGTAAATAGAGTTAAATCCACCCTTATCATTTTCAACAAGTGCCATCATTTCAGTACCAAGTGTATTATTTACAGCAGTCCAGATATCAATAATTTTATTATATCTTTCTTGTTCAGTTAATAAACCTTGTGCAAATTGTTTTTGAACTTCAATTACAGCTTTTTTAGATCTAGCTACGTGACCAACTTTAGTTTCAGGAACTCTAATATCATCAATTGATACAGAAATACCAGCAACAGTTGCGTATTTAAATCCTAAGTTTTTTAAATTATCTAAGAATTTAGGTGTAACTCTATATCCACCATGTTTGTAGATATAATCAACTAGTGCACCAATATCTTTTTTCTTTAATACTTTATTCCATAATTCTAATGGAACAAAATCAGGTAAGATATTATGAACAATTAATCTACCAGCAGATGTATGTACAATTTTACCATTAATTTGTGTTCTTACTTTAGCATGAAGATCTAATTTATTCATTTCTAATGCAATAATAACTTCGTTAACATCAGTAAATAATTTATGCTCACCTTGAACACCATCTTTAGTTAATGATAGATAATAAATACCTAAAATCATATCTTGTGAAGGTACAGCAATTGCACGTCCAGAAGCAGGTAAAAGAATATTCATAGAAGACATCATTAAAGTTTTAGCTTCAGCAATTGCTTCTTGTGATAATGGAATATGAACAGCCATTTGATCCCCATCAAAATCGGCATTAAATGCAGCACATACTAATGGATGTAACTGGATTGCTTTACCATCAATTAATACAGGGTGGAAAGCTTGAATTGAAAGCTTATGTAATGTTGGTGCTCTATTTAATAATACAGGATAATTGTGAACAATTTCTGCTAAACATTCCCAAACTTCATTAGTTTCTGCTTCAATTAATCTTTTAGCAGCTTTTAATGTAGTAGCATAACCTTTTTCTTCAAGTTTCGCCATTAAATGCGGCTTGAATAGTTCGATAGCCATAACTTTTGGTAATCCACATTGGTCCATGTTTAAAGAAGGTCCAACAACAATTACAGATCTACCAGAGAAATCCACACGTTTACCAAGTAAATTCTGTCTAAATCGACCTTGTTTACCTTTAATAATTTCAGATAAAGATTTTAAAGGTCTTTTATTTGCACCTTTAACAGCATTAGCAGTTTTACCATTATCAAATAATGCATCAACAGCTTCTTGTAACATTCTTCGCTCATTTCTAATAATGATTTCAGGTGCATCAAGTTCAGTTAATCTTTTAAGTCTGTTATTTCTGTTAATAACACGTCTATATAAATCATTAACATCAGAAACAGCAAATTTACCACCATCTAGTGCAACTAGAGGTCTTAAATCAGGTGGAAGAACTGGTAGTTGAGTAAATACCATCCATTCAGGTCTATTTCCAGATTTGATAAAGTTTTCAACAACTTTTAATCTTTTAATTAAAGTTTTTCTTTTTGCTTCTGATTTTGTAGCTTTCATGTCTTCTTTTAATTGAACTAAAAGTTCCATTAAATCTAAGTTTTGAAGTAAATCTCTAATAACTTCTCCACCCATTTTAGCTTCAAATCCAGTATGTTCAAATAAATCATCTACAGTTCTGTATTGTTCTTCATTTAAAATATCATATTTAGCGATTTGTTTAGTAGCATTATTATCATAGAAAGCTTCACCAGCTTGACTTACAATATAAGCTTCATAATATAAAACTCTTTCAAGATCTTTTAATTTAACACCTAAAAGTGTCCCAATTCTAGTTGGTAAAGAAGATACCATCCAGATATGAGCAACAGGAGCAGCTAAATCAATATGACCCATTCTATGTCGTCTAACTTTAGATGATGTTACTTCAACACCACATTTTTCACAAACTACACCTTTGTATCTCATCTTTTTGTATTTACCACAAAGACATTCATAATCTTTTACTGGTCCAAAAATTTTAGCACAAAACAATCCATCACGTTCTGGTTTAAGTGTTCTATAGTTAATAGTTTCTGGTTTTTTAACTTCCCCAGAAGACCAAGAAAGGATCTTCTCGGGACTTGCTAGTTTAAGTTGAAAAGCAGAAAAATCTGTAGGTCTTTCTAGTTCTTTAATCTCAATAGGTTCTAAAGTTATATTTTTTTTACTCATCGTTTTCTACCTCTTTAAAAATTTCAACATCTAAACCAAGTGCTTTAAGCTCTTTAGTTAATACGAAGAATGTTTCTGGAACACCAGAAGATGGAACATTTTCACCATTTGCAATAGCTCTATATGCTCTTGTTCTACCATCAATATCATCAGATTTTGTAGTTAACATTTCTTTAAGAACTGCAGTTGCACCATATGCTTCTAAAGCCCAAACTTCCATTTCTCCAAATCTTTGTCCACCGAATAAGGCTTTTCCACCTACTGGTTGTTGAGTAACTAGAGAATAAGGTCCAGTTGATCTTGCATGTACTTTTTCATCAACAAGGTGATGAAGTTTAAGCATATACATATAACCTACATTAACTCGCTCTTTCATTTTATCACCAGTTTTACCATCGTAAAGTTCACATTTACCATCAGCATCAATTTTAGCTAGTTCGAATAATTTATCAAATTCTTCTTGTCTAGTTCCATCAAATACTTGAGATGCAAATCTAACACCTTTAGTCCAGTCTCTACCGTAATCAATTAATTCATCATCAGATAATGAATCCATGAATGATTTACCATTCATTAATTTAGCAACAGAAGCAATTTCAGTCATTTTAGCTCTAAGTTCAGCAATGAAATCAGATTTTTTAGCATCAAATAATTCTTGAATTTGTGCTCCTAATCTTTTACCAACTAAACCTAAGTGAACTTCTAGAATTTGTCCGATGTTCATTCTTGATGGAACCCCTAGTGGGTTAAGAATAATATCAACACCAGTACCATCAACTAAGTAAGGCATATCAACTTCTGGAACAATATTAGAAACAATACCTTTATTTCCATGTCGCCCAGCCATTTTATCACCAACTTTGATTTTTCTCTTAGTTGCTACATAAACTTTAACTAATTTAATTACACCTGATGGTAAAATATCATCATGCTCAAGAACAATTAGTTTTTCTTCATGTTCTTCTCTTAATTCAGTTTTTTGTTTAATAAAGTGTTCTTTAATAACATTATACTTAGCTTCAACTGCATCATCAAATGAAGATACAACTTTTTTCATAGCAAATCTATTAACAGATGATAATGCTTCTAAAGGAATTGAAGTACCTTTAGCATAAGATTTTTCATCAAGCTCTAAATCTTTAATTAAAGAAGCAGAAGATAATAAACCGTTAATTTTAAGAATTTCTTCTCTATCTAACATAAGTAGTTTATCATGGTGTTTAATATCTAACTCACCTTTTTCAGCTTCGATTTCAGCAATTGCTCTTTCGTCTTTTTCGTATCCTTTTTTAGTGAATACTTTAACATCAACAACAGTACCTTCCATAGAAGTAGAAGCATATAAAGATTTATTAATTACGTGACCAGCTTTTTCACCAAAGATTGCTCTTAATAGTCTTTCTTCTGGAGTTGGTTTAATTTCACCTTTAGGTGATACTTTTCCAACCATAATCATTCCTGGTCTTAAATAAGTACCTACTTTAATAATTCCTGAATTATCTAAGTGAGTAATAGTCTCATCTTTTACACCTGGTAAATCTCTAGTAATTTCTTCATTACCATGTTTTAATTCTCTACATTCTAATTCTTTTTCATAAATATGAATAGAAGTAAATGAATCTTCTTTAATTAGTTTTTGAGATAAAATAATAGCATCTTCGTAGTTATAACCATTCCAAGGCATAAATGCAACCATTGCATTAACACCAACAGCTAACTCACCTCTATCCATTGAAGGACCATCACCAATAACTTGACCAGCTTCAACCATTTGACCAGCTTTAACAGCAGTTCTTTGACCAAAAGAAGTATTATTATTTGTTCTTACATTTTTATGTACTTCATATCTATCAATGAAAGCACCATCTTCGTCTTCACCACGAATATAAATGTTTTTAGAATCCGCTTTTTCAACAATACCAGGTCTATCAGCTTTAATTGCTTCCCATGCATCTCTACAAACAGTTTTTTCTAAACCAGTTCCAACTACAGGAGCATTAGGTCTTAATAATGGAACAGCTTGTCTCATCATATTCGATCCCATTAGTGCTCTATTCGCATCATCATGTTCTAAGAATGGAATTAATGAAGCAGCAACACCCATAACCATTTGAGAAGAAATATCAATTAAATCAACTCTAGCTTTTTCAACTAATAAGATTTCACCATCTTTTCTAGCTTCAACAAGGTTTTCTAAAATCTTACCATTATCATCAACTTTAGTTGATCCTGGTGCAATTAATAATCCCTCTTCTTGAGAAGCAGTAAAGTATTTAATATCATTAGTTACAACACCATTAACAACTTTTTTATAAGGTGCTTCAATAAATCCTAGTGGATTTACTTTTGCAAAAGTAGATAATGTATTGATAAGACCAATATTTTGACCCTCTGGAGTTTCAACAGGACAGATTCTTCCATAGTGAGTAGGATGAACATCTCTTACTTCAAATCCAGCTCTCTCTTTAACAAGTCCACCTTCACCAAGTGCTGATAGTCTTCTTTTATGAGTAACTTCAGATAATGGGTTAGTTTGATCCATAAATTGTGATAATTGACCAGAAGTAAAGAACTCAGTAATAGTTGAAGTAATCATTTTAGAGTTAACTAAATCATGAGGCATTACATCTTCTAAAGTTCCAGATAAAGTAGTCATTTTATCTCTAATAGCTTTTTGCATTTTAATAAGCCCTGAGTGTAACTCATTCGCTAATAATTCACCAATTGCTCTAATTCTTCTGTTACCTAAGTGATCTCTATCATCAATATGACCATGTCCTGCTTTTACTTTAATTAAGTATTGAACAGTTTTAATAACATCTTCATAAGTTAATACAGTGATATATTCTGGAACATCTACACCTAACTTGTGGTTCATTTTCATTCTACCAACTCTAGTTAAGTCATATCTTTCAGGATCAAAGAATAATTTATTTAAGAAGTCTTTTGCAGCTTCTTTAGTAACAGGCTCACCTGGTCTCATTACTTTATAAATTCTAATTGCAGATAAATCATTTTCATCTTCAATACCTTCAGTTTGTTTAAGTAATTTTAAACTCTCTGAATCTGCTTTGAATGCATTAATAATAGAATCATCAACACCCATAGCTAAGTCATTTGCAATATCGAAATCAGAAAAACCTAAGTCTAATAATTTCTTTAATTTAATTTCATCTAATTGAGATAAAGAATCATATAATACTTCACCAGATTCAGGATCAAAAATAGTTGAAGAAGTATGTCTTTCCATTAATAATTCTAATGGATATTCAATTAGGTCTAAACCACCTTCTACTAAAGCTTTAGCTTTTCTAGCAGTAAGTCTTTTACCAGCAGCAACTATTACATTACCTTGTTCATCTTTAACATCAAATTCAATTCTTCCAGTAAAATCTTCTGGATTAAATTTAGTTAAAAATTTATTGTTTTTGATTTTAACATTAACAATTGGGTAAAAAGTTTTAATGATATCTTCTTTAGAATAACCTAAAGCTCGGAAAAGAATTGTAACAGGTACTTTTCTTCTTTTATTAATTCTTACATATAAGATATCTTTTGAATCATACTCAAAGTATAACCAAGAACCTCTATCTGGAATAATTTGACCAGTATAGATTAATTTATTACCTGCAGTATTTGATTCTTCTTCTTTAAAAATAACACCAGGAGATCTGTGAAGTTGATTTACAACAACTCTTTCAACACCATTTACTATAAATGAAGTTCTATCAGTCATTAAAGGAATTTCTCTAACAAATAATTGTTGTTCTTTGATTTCTTTTACACCGATTTTTTCGCCAGTGTTTTCGTCAAGTTCCCATAAAGTTAATCTGATTTTGATTCTTAAAGGAATAGAGAAAGTTAAACCTCTAACCATAGATTCTCGTACATTATACTTAGGTTTACCAACTTCAGATCCTAAATAATCTAAAGTAAGTCTGTTTTGTGCATCATGAACAGGGAAAATAGATTTGAAAACTTTTTCAATACCAGCAGTTGATCTGTCGTCTTGACCAACCATTAAGAAATTGTCATAAGAGTTTTGTTGTAGTTGTAATAAGTTAGGAATTTCAATTTGTTGTGGATTTTTAGCAAAATCAACTCGAAGTCTATTACCAGATTTTAAAGAATTTAGCATTGTTGGCCTTATTAAAATTTGATTTTTTTTGCTTTATAGTATAAAGCACAAAAGCATCCCTAAAGGATAAGCTTAAAATTCTTTCAAATTCTAAGCTTAGCCCTCAAGAGATGCTCGATTACATAGGGCCTAAGCCCTATATACAATTAAAAATTATTTAAAAATAATTATTTAACTTCTACTTTTGCACCAGCTTCTTCTAAAGCAGCTTTAGCAGCTTCAGCGTCTTCTTTTCCGATACCCTCTTTAATAACTGAAGGAATATTTTCTGCAGCAGCTTTAGCTTCTTTTAAACCTAAACCAGTTAATGCTCTAATTGCTTTAATAACATTAATTTTTTTAGCACCAGTTTCAACGATAACTACGTCAAACTCAGTTTTTTCTTCTTCTGCTTCAGCAGAAGCTCCACCAGCTACAACAGTTGGTTGTGCAGATACTCCAAATTTTTCTTCAAACTCTTTAACTAATTCAGATAATTCTAATACTGATAAGTTAGAGATATATTCTAATACGTCTTCTCTAGAAATTGCCATTTAAGGTCCTTTAATTTTTTATAATTTTTTTATAATTTATGTTCCAGTATAGTTAAAAACTACGCTGCTTCTTCTTCTTTTTTCTTCATTAAGTTATCTAAACCAGTCACTAGACATCTAGCAGGTGCAGTCCAAACAGATAATAACATACCAAGAAGTTCATCTTTAGTAGCAAGTTTAGCGAATTGATTAACTTTTGCAAGATCAGCAATTTCGCCTTCAATGATACCAGATTTGATTTCAAATTTGTCTTTCATAGTTGCAGCAAAAGTATCAGCTACTTTACAAGCAGTTACTTGATCTTCAGACCAGATGAAAAGATTATTTCCAGAAAGTTCGATATCACCTAATTCAGCATTCTTTACAGCAATTGCAACTAATGAGTTTTTAGCAACTTGAACAGTAGCTCCAGCTTCTTTAGCTGCAACTCTTAATGATTCTAAATCTCTATGTGAAACTCCATTGTATCCACAAACTACTACAGCTTGAGATGCTTTGAATTGTCCAGATAAGAAATCAATTATTTCAGATTTTTGTTGTTTATTCATTTTATATTCTCCCTTCAAAACATGAGACTTCAAAAGGTTTTATAAAAGATGGAAGCATCTCTTACCTTTTTTCTTCAGTTTTATATCAGTGCTTTGAAACACTCAAAAATAAAGACTTTGTCTTTACTATTGAATATTTGGTTTAAGTAACAAAAATTAAATAAGGGATTAACCCTTATTTAACGTCCATTAATTCAGAAGTACTTACTTTAACAGCAGGACTCATAGTTAATGAAAAAGTAGATGAAGTATAGAATCTACCTTTAGCAGTTGATGGTTTAGCTTTATTGATTGCACCTAAAAATGCAACAATATTTTCTTTAATAGCTTCTGCAGAGAAAGAAATTTTTCCAACTGCTGCTTGCATATTACCTTTTTTATCAACTCTATATGTAACTTGACCACCTTTAGCGTCATTAACCGCTTTAGTTACGTCCATAGTTACAGTTCCAACTTTAGGATTAGGCATTAAACCTTTTGGTCCTAAAATTCTACCAACTTTTCCAACAATACCCATACAATCAGGTGTTGCAATTAATACGTCAAAGTCAATTTTACCAGCTTGGATATCTGCTGCTAAATCGTCGTTACCAACAATATCAGCACCAGCTGCTTTAGCTTCATCCATTTTAGTACCTTTAGCAAATACTGCAACTCTTACAGTTTTACCAGTACCATTTGGAAGAACTACTGCTCCTCTGATCATTTGATCAGCATGTCTTGGATCAACGTTTAAGTTTAAAGAAACTTCAACACTTTCGTCAAATTTAGCTGATTTTAATTCTTTTAATTTTGAAACTGCTTCGTCTAAAGAATATTCTTTAGTTCCTACATTTTCAACTAATGCTTTAAATCTTTTTGAAATTTTTGCCATTTTATATCTCCGCAATTTTTATTTTTTTAAATATGGTTTGAATAAACAAACTTCATATTATTTGCTACCAGCAATTTAAGTCTGCTGGTAAGACTAGATTGTTTAGTAGATTATTCTACTTCAATTCCCATTGATCTAGCAGAACCTGCAACAATTTTTGCAGCTTGAGCTTCGTCATCAGTATTTAAATCTTTAATTTTCATTTTAACTATTTCAAGAACTTGATCTTTAGTTAATTTTCCAATTTTAGTTTTTGCTGCGTTCTCAGAACCTTTTTTAACACCAGCCACTTTTTTGATTAAATCAGTCATTGGTGGTTGTTTTAATTCAAAAGTGAAACTTTTGTCAGCGTAAATACTAATTACTACTGGAATTTTGAATCCAGCTTGAGATTTAGTTTTTTCATTGAATGCTTTACAGAATTCCATGATGTTTACACCTCTTTGACCTAATGCAGGCCCTACTGGTGGTGAAGGATTCGCTGCTCCTGCTGGGATTTGCAGTTTAAGAATACCTGTTAATTTTTTTGCCATCTTATTTCCTTGAGTTGTTTTTAATTGCTAAATTTAGCCATTAGGCAAAAAAACTATAAAAAGTTGTTTTTGACTAATGACTAAAATTTAGTCTTTGTTTATACTACTCTTTCTACTTGAGTATAAGAGATTTCTACTGGTGTATTTCTACCAAAAATAGAAACATTTAATTTGATTATTCCTGATACTAAATCGAAATTCTCAACTACACCATTAAAGTTAGCGAATGGACCTTCTTTAATTCTTAACATTTCACCCTCTTCGAATGAAACTTTAGGTTTAGCTGGACCTTTATTTGCTGCTTTATCTAAAATAGAAACAACATCTTTTTTAGATAAAGGAGTTGGTCTTTTAGACTCACCAATAAATCTACCAACTTTTGCCATTGATTGAATTTTATGCCATAAAGCAGTATCTAAATCAATTTCAGCAAAAGCATATGCAGGATATAATGGTCTTTCAACTATTGACTTAACTCCACGTCTAACTTCAATTAAGTCTTCAGTTGGAACTAAAACTTTTAGAATTTTTTCATCAGCCATTTCTATTGCTAATGTTTCTAATGCTCTTTTTACATATAGTTCACTACCTGAGTGAGTTTGAATTGCGTACCATTGGTGTGCCATTTGTTATCCTTAGTTTATTACAGCTGATAAGCTTACAGACATAACTGCATCAATCAGTGCTAAAAATAAAGAAATTACAGTTACTACAACGAATACAGAAATAAATGCTGTTCGAACTTGTTCTTTAATAGGAAAAATTACTTTTAATAATTCGTCTTTTGCATTTTTATAATAGTTTTTTATTTTACTCACGATTGACTCCAGAAATATTTAAGCTTTTAAGTTCTTTGGAAAAGAGTTGAACTTCTTTCCACAAAACTTGTAGTGGCAGGCCAGGAGGGACTCGAACCCACAACCGCCGGATTTGGAATCCGATGCTCTACCATTAGAGCTACTAACCTATATTTTAAAAAGATAAATGTTTACCTAGTTTTAAAGTTCGTAATTTTAACCAAACAAACTTAAAAGAAAATAAAACATACATAATTTGGGGATTAAATACTGTTTTTATAGAAATTTTATATGTTTTCTATAAAAAAGATTTAATTGATGTTTTTAGTGGCAGGCCAGGAGGGACTCGAACCCACAACCGCCGGATTTGGAATCCGATGCTCTACCATTAGAGCTACTAACCTATTTGTTGTAAAAATTTAAGCCTAAGACATAGGCTTAAATATCTCAAAAAGAGATCAATTAAAGTCTTACGACTTTAATTTGATTTCTTTATGAATTGTATGTTTTTTTAATCTAGGACTATATTTTTTAAGTGCCATTTTCTCAGTGTGAGTTTTTGGATTTTTAAAAGTTGTGTAGTTAATGTCTCCACTTTCTTCACATTTTAGACCGATTTTGATTGCTGCTCCATTACCCATAATAACTACTTAGTAATTTCGGCGATAACACCAGCACCAACAGTTCGACCACCTTCACGGATAGCAAACTTAGTACCTTTTTCAAGAGCAACAGGAGAAACTAAAACAACATTCATTTCAATGTTGTCTCCAGGCATAACCATTTCAACACCTTCTGCTAATGTAACAGAACCTGTAACATCAGTAGTTCTGATGTAGAATTGTGGTCTATAACCAGAGAAGAAAGGAGTATGTCTTCCACCCTCTTCTTTAGAAAGGATATATGCTTCACATCTGAATTCAGTATGTGGAGTAATAGAACCCGGCTTAATTAAAACTTGACCTCTTTGTACGTCTTCTTTTTTAACACCTCTTAAAAGAATACCACAATTGTCTCCAGCTTCACCCTGATCCATTTCTTTTCTGAACATTTCAACACCAGTTACAGTAGTAGTAATAGTATCAACAATTCCAACGATTTCAATTTGTTCACCAATTTTGATGATACCAGTTTCAATTCTACCAGTAACAACTGTTCCTCTTCCTGAGATAGAGAAAACATCTTCAACAGGCATTAAGAAATCTTTTTCAGTTTCTCTTTTAGGAGTTGGGATGTATGAATCAACAGCGTCCATTAATTCCATAATTTTAGCAGTCCAGTCGTTTTCTTCACCTTTTTTAGCAGATTCTAATGCTTGGAAAGCAGAACCAGCTATAATAGGAGTGTCATCACCTGGGAAATCATACATAGAAAGTAACTCTCTAATTTCCATTTCAACAAGTTCTAACATTTCTTCTTTATCTTCATCGTCTAATTGATCTTCTTTGTTCATGAAAACAAGGATATATGGAACACCAACTTGTTTAGATAATAAGATATGCTCTCTAGTTTGTGCCATAGGACCATCAGTCGCAGCAATAACTAAAATAGCACCATCCATTTGAGCAGCACCAGTAATCATGTTTTTAACATAATCAGCATGTCCTGGACAATCTACGTGAGCGTAGTGTCTAGTTTCAGTTTCATACTCAATGTGAGAAGTAGCAATAGTAATTCCTCTTTCTCTTTCTTCTGGTGCATTATCGATTTGATCGTAATCCATCATCTCTCCACCCATTTTGTTCGTAAGAACTGCTGAGATTGCTGCTGTTAAAGTTGTTTTACCATGATCTACGTGACCAATAGTACCAATATTAACATGCGGTTTATTTCGTTCGAATTTTTCTTTTGCCATTTTAGTTGCCTTTTAAAGATTTAATATATACCCTCTGAGTAGATAAGCCCATGAGCTTATCTATTCAGAGGGCTGTTCGTGTATATTTTTTCATATATAATACAAAAACACTTTTTATCGTGACATTATACATAAAAAAACATAAAAAAACTATTAAGGGGAAAATTTTGTTAAAGAGTTATAGAATGTGATAACTCAGTTCCCAGTTTTTTTAATAATAAAATGGAGCGGGAGACGAGACTCGAACTCGCGACAATCTGCTTGGAAGGCAGAGGCTCTAGCCAACTGAGCTACTCCCGCTCATTTAATGGTGGGGAGAGAAGGACTCGAACCTTCGAAGCCGTAGGCGACGGATTTACAATCCGTTGGATTTGACCACTCTCCAACCTCCCCGGTTGAAATATTATTAATATGCTAAGGCACTGAATCAATTAAGATTTGAGTGCGGTGTAAAATGGAGCTAGTGATAGGAGTTGAACCTACGACCTGCTGATTACAAATCAGCTGCTCTAGCCAACTGAGCTACACCAGCGTCCGTCAATTTAGATGGTGGCTCGAGACAGAATCGAACTGTCGACACAAGGATTTTCAATCCTTTGCTCTACCGACTGAGCTATCGGGCCATCCTAAATTGGAGTGAAATTATATACAAGTAATATTAATTTAAACTTAAATTGTTTACAAATTCTTTAAATATATTTCCTCTCTGTGAATATGAAGTAAATTCATCTAATGAAGATGCTGAAGGAGATAGTATACATAGGGCATTCTCTTCAAATATACTTGATATTTTTTCTAATGTTTTTATATAGTTTTTTTCATAAAAATACTTAATATTATACTCATTTGACAATTTTATTAGTTTATCATAGTTAGTTCCAATAATAAATACTTCTACATTATAATCTTTAATATTATTAAATAAGGGCTGTAAATTGGCACCTTTATCATCTCCACCTAAAATTAAATAGATCTTTTTCTTTTTATAAGGAACTAAAGCATTAATTGTAGCATCAACATTTGTAGCTTTTGAATCATTTATCCATAATCTATTATATTTATCATAAACTTTTTCAATTTTATGCTCATCTATTTTAAAATTATTTATATTTTTATAATCAATTTCATCAAATAATATCTTTTTACAAGCTAATGCTAAAATTGCATCCATTAAAAAAGGCTCAGGAAAATTAACTAAATTTTTATCAATTCCAAACTCAGAACATAAATCATCAGTATTTTTGTAAGTAATTAAACAAGCATTAGTAGGATAGTCTTTAAACTCTTCAGGAACAATAGCAATTTCACCCTCTTTCATATTATCAAGCGCTTTAAGTTTTGAAGCTCTATACTCTTCAAATGAACCATGCCATGATATGTGATCTTCTGAAATTGGCAAAAGTACATATAATGAAGGTTTAGCTTTTTTTGTATAATGTAGAGTAAAAGAAGATGTTTCCAAAATCCATATATTCTTTTTTTCATCTAACTCACATAGCGCAGTTCCAATGTTACCACCCATTTGTGAACCGTATTCTTCTAATAAACACTGAATCATCTGAGTTGTAGTAGTTTTTCCATTAGTCCCAGATATCCAAATTGAGAAAGGCATAGTATCAGCAAATAAATCATAATCACTATGAATATTATTTGATTCTGTAACCATATCATTATAAGGAGGAATTCCAGGACTAACCACTGTAATAGCATCAGATGTTTTATCATAAAGATTAAAGTCACCATCATCATATAATATAGCTTGTGGAAATCTGCTTTTAATTGCTTTAGCAGTATTTCCTTTTCCAAGTACTCTTAATTCATTCATATTAATACTTATCTTATTTTTAAGCTCATAAGAGCCAATAGGTTTGTCATAAATGAAATAATCCAAAACCTAACAATAATTTTGTTTTCTTTCCATCCTTTTTCTTCAAAATGATGATGAATAGGAGCCATTAAAAATATTCTTTTTTTCCTTATTTTAAAAGATCCAACTTGTAAAATAACTGATATAGTTTCTATAACAAAAATAAAACCAATTAAAACTAAAAGAATTTCACTTTTACAAGCAATTGCCATATATCCCATAAATGCCCCTATTGGTAAAGAACCAGAATCACCCATGAAAACCTGTGCAGGATGAGAGTTAAACCATAAAAAAGCAATTAAAGAACCAGCAAAAGCCGAACCTAAAATAGATAGTTCACCAATTATTTGAATATTTGGTAATAATAAATATGAAGAGATTATTGAATGCCCAGTAATATATACAATAATTGATAAAGTAAAAAACCCAATTATTGAAGGAACAGTAGCTAATCCATCTAAACCATCAGTTAGATTTACAGCATTTGAAGTTCCTACAATTACAATTATCCATAAAAATGCAGCAAAAAAGCTCATATCGAATAATGGCAATTTAAAGAATGGAGTATATAATTCAGTTGAATGATTATATATAAACAATATATAAATAACAACAAGAGAAGCTATTGTCTGTAAAAACAGTTTAGCTCTTGAGCTTAAACCTGCTGAATTAGATTTATGGAATAGTTTTGCCATATCATCTTTTATTCCAATTAATGAAAATAAAACAATAGTAACTAAACCACCAACCACATAAAAATTATTTAGTTTTGCTGTTAATAATGTTGCTATTAACATTGAAAAAATAAATACAATTCCGCCCATAGTAGGAGTTCCTGCTTTTTTCTGATGATTCTCAGGAGCAAGTTCATAAATTGGCTGTCCCGCTGATCTAGCTTTGGCCCATTTAATAAATTTTGGCATTAAAATTAGTGTTAAAAAAAATGCAATAAAAAAAGCAATTCCTGCCCTAACTGTAATGTACTGAAAGATGTTCACATCTAAATGTCTGTAAAACCAATAAAACAAATTTAAACCTTATTTTAGGAAATATAATCCCATATTTTGATATAATCGCGATAATTATAATACATTCTATATTGAAAAAGGTTTAAACCATGTCAAATAAAACTATTCTTGTGATAACTGACGGTATTGGACATAACGATACTAACACTTATAACGCTTTTTATAAAGCACACAAACCTACATATGACTATTTATTTAAAAATGTTCCAAATTCTTTAATTCATACTTATGGTGAACATGTTGGTCTTCCAGAAGGTCAAATGGGAAATAGTGAAGTTGGACATATGGCAATTGGCTGTGGTAGGGTTTTATATCAAGATTTAGTAAAAATTAATGTAGAAATAGAAAATAAAACTTTAAAAAATAATTTGATAATAAAAAAATCTTTTGAAAAAACAAATAGAATTCATTTAATTGGACTTATTAGTGATGGTGGAGTTCATTCACATATTAATCATATTATTTCACTTGCTCAAATTGCTCAAGAAGAAGGTAAACAAGTATTTATACATATAATTACTGATGGAAGAGATGTAGCTCCTGACTCGTGCATGGAATATATAAATAAAATAATTAATATTTGTAATGAGAATATTTCTATTGCAACAGTTTCTGGAAGATATTATGCAATGGATAGAGATAATAGATGGGAAAGAATTGAAAAAGCTTATAATAGTATTTGTTTTGCACAAAATAAAGTAGATATAAATATTAGTGATTATATAAATAATTCTTATGAGAATAAGATTTTAGACGAATTTATTGAACCATGTGCTTTTTCTTCATATTCTGGATTTGAAGAAAATGATACAGTTATTTGCTGTAACTTTAGATCAGATAGAATGAGAGAATTTTCATCTGCGATTGCTGATAAATCTTTTAGCGAATTTAAAAGATTTGACAAAAATATTACTCTGATTACTATGACTCAATATAATAAGAGTCTTCCATTACCTATTATCTTTCCAAAAGAGATACCTAAAAATACTCTAGCTGATGTTATTTCAGATGCAGGATTAAGTCAAGTACATACATCTGAGACTGAAAAGTATGCCCATGTTACTTTTTTCTTTAATGGTGGAGTAGAAGAACCTTTATTAAATGAAAAAAGAATCTTAATTCCCTCACCTAGCGTAGCTACTTATGATTTACAACCAGAAATGTCAGCACCTGCTGTGTGTGATGCAGTATTAGCTTCAATGGATGAAGAAAATGATTTTATTGTTGTAAATTTTGCAAATGGTGACATGGTTGGACATACTGGAAACTTAGAAGCTGGAATTAAAGCTGTTGAAGTAGTTGATTCATTATTATCTAAAATTATAAAAAAATGTGATGAGAAAGACTATAACTTAGTATTAACATCAGATCATGGTAATTGCGAACAAATGAAAGATGATAATGGTAAAGTTTTAACAAACCATACTGTTGGTGATGTATTTTGTTTTGTAAAAGCAAAAGATGTTACAGAAGTTAAAAATGGATCATTAAATAATATAGCAGCCACAGTTTTAAAATTAATGAATCTTAAAATTCCTAAAGAAATGGATGAAGCTTTAATTTAAGGATAATAATGGAAAAGTTAAAAATTCAAACGGACCTAAGTAATTTAAATATATTAATAGTAGAAGATGGTGAAGAGATTAAAGAAATAATTAATAAAACTTTTCAATTAACTATTAATTCTATTGTTTTAGCTAATAATGGAATTGAAGCTATTAATATGTATAATAATAAAAAACCTGATATTATTCTAACAGATTTAAGAATGGAAAAAACGGATGGTAATGAGCTAATTAAAAGAATTAGACAAAAAGATAAAAAGATTCCAATTATAGTAGTTACAGCTTATATAAATGATTTTATCTTAACTAATACAAATGACGTTCAAGCATTTATTGACAAACCTATTAATTCTATAAATCTTATTCAAACAATTGATAAATGTTTAATTAAACTAAAGAAAGAGAGTAAATAATGAAATATATATTTGGATTATTCACAGTAATAATAGGAGGAATATTAACATGGTTATTTATATTATATGGAAATATAAGATTTGATATTAATAAAATAATAGATTATAATCCTCCCTTGACTACTCAGTTTTTTGATAAAAATGGAGAATTAATAGCAAATATTTTTCAAGATGAACATAGATTGTATGTAAAATATGATGATATTCCATCTAGAATTATTGAAGGTTTAGTTGCAATTGAAGATACACAATTTTTTGAACATAATGGTATTAATTTAGATGCAATTTCAAGAGCTATTATAAAAGATATTAAAGCTAGAAAACTAGTTGAAGGGGCAAGTACTTTAACTCAACAACTAGTAAAAAATCTTGTTTTAACAAGAGAAAAAAAATTAATTAGAAAAGTAAAAGAAATATTATTAACACTTAGACTTGAAACAATTTTAAGTAAAGAAGAAATTTTAGAGAGATATTTAAATCAAGTTTATTTTGGCCGTGGTTATTATGGAATTAGAACAGCTGCTTTAGGTTATTTTAAAAAAGAATTATATGAATTATCTTTAAAAGAAATGACTATTTTAGTAGGACTTCCACGAGCTCCTAGTTTTTATGATCCAACAAAAAATCTTAAGTTTGCACTAGCACGGGGAAATCAAGTTGTCTCAAGAATGTATAAATTGGGTTGGATTAATAAAAATGAATATGATACAGCTATTACTGAAATTCCAGAAGTATATAAACAAACAAGAACAAAAAATAAAGCACCATATGTAATTGATTATGCAGTAAAATTATTAAAGAAAAATATTAAAGATATAAAAACTGCTGGATATCGAATTGACTTAACTATTGATTTAAAAGCACAAGAAATTTCAAGAAATGCTTTAATGCATTCGTATAAAATGGTAATAGAAAGAGATATTAAAAAATTTGAAAGAGATAAACCTTTATATATAAAAAATAGAAAGAGATCTGAGAATTTAAGGAATAAAATAAAATCTGAAAAGAATCTAGCTACATCAAAGTATTATAATAATGGAAAACTGAAAAAATATTGGGCTAATTTAATTAAAGTACCAAAGCATTTAGCGTATATAAAAGAAAGAGTAAGACTTGATAAAAAAACTAATATAAAAACTAAGGTATTAGTATCTTCTCATATTGAAACATTAAATGCGGCAATCATTACAATAGAAAATGATACAGGAAAGATAATATCAATGTTAGGTGGAATAGATTATAAAAAATCATCATTTAATAGAGTTGTTCAATCTAAAAGACAAGCAGGATCATCTATAAAACCTTTTTTATACCAAAAAGCCTTAGATTCTGGTTATTCTCCAGCAACGCAATTAATTGATATCTCAAGAACTTATAAATACAAAATTAAAGGCAAAGAAACAAAGTGGAAACCTAAAAATTATGAAGGTACTTATAAAGGTTTTATTACTTTAAGAGAAGCTTTGATGCACTCAAGAAACTTAGCAACAATTAATTTAGTAACTGATTTAGGAATAAATGTAATTTTTAATGGTTTAAAAGAATATGGAATTAATAAAATACCAAAAGATTTATCAATAACATTAGGTGCTTTTTCTATGTCGCCACTTGAAATTTCACATGCTTACTCAATGTTTTCAAATAAAGGAATTCAAGTAAAACCTTACCTTATTAATAGTATAACTACAAAAGATAAAGTTAAAACTATTTTTGAGAAAGAAGAAAAATATATTTCATCACCAGAACAAGTTTATTTAATGACTAGTATTTTACACGATACTGTAAATAAAGCAACGGGAAGAAATGCAAGAGTGAAAAACTTAGATGTTGCAGGAAAAACTGGGACTACAAATGATAACATTGATGCATGGTTTTGTGGATATACACCTAGTATGCAAACAGTAATTTGGTTTGGAAATGATAATAATAGTCCAATGGGGAGAAGAGAAACAGGAGGAAGAACAGCCGGTCCAGTATTTTCATATTTTTACAAAAACTATTTAAAAATCCATCCAGAGATTCAAAGAAAATTTGTTATGCCATCAGGAGTTAGAAGTGCTAAAATAAATGGAAAAGAAGAATATTTCACTGATATTTCTATACTTCCTGAAATAACAATTCAAAATGAAAATAATGAAGAACAAATAGAATTTTAGATTTTTTTGTAAAGTTAAATCTTGAAATTTATATATAAAAAGGAAAAGATAAAATCTTTTCCTTTTTTTATGTTTATATAATATTTAATATTAACAAGAATAAGTAGTTTTAAATTCAAAAGCAGAAGGTCTAGCTTCATAAGGCCATACTTGAGTTTGAAATTTATAGTGTTGGTACGTATCAACCATATCTTTTGTAAATACAGGTTGTAAGAAATCATTATCTCTAATTAATGCTTCTAAAGATCCTCTTAAAGTATGAGGCATTTGAGGAATATTTTTCTCTCTAATTTCATCTAAAGGCATTTCAAATAAATCTTCATCCATTGGACCTATTGGTTCAATTTTATTTTTAATTCCATCAAGACCAGCCATCATCATAGCAGCAAATGCTAAATAAGGACAAGCAGCAGAATCAGGAAATCTCATTTCAATTCTAGTAGCTTTTTCACCAGCACCATAAGGAATTCTACAAGCAGCTGATCTGTTTTGAGAAGAATAAGTTAAAATGTTTGGAGCTTCAAATCCAGGAATTAATCTTTTATAAGAGTTAGTTGATGGGTTAGTAAATGCTGCAAGTGCTCGTGCATGTTTAAATACTCCACCAGTATAATGTCTAGCCATTTCAGATAAATTACCATACTCACCCTCTTTATAGAATAAGTTTCTTCCATTTTTCCAAATTGATTGATGAACATGCATACCATTACCATTATCTCCAAATAAAGGTTTCGGCATAAATGTACAAGATTTACCATTTAAATGGGCAACCATTTTACAAACGTATTTATATTTTTGAACATTATCAGCAGCTTCAATTAAACCATCAAATACAATTCCAATTTCACCTTGTCCTTGTGCAACTTCGTGATGTCCTAAAATTACTTCTAATCCAACTTGGTCTAAAACTAACATCATTTCAGCTCTTAAATCAACCATTGAATCTGTTGGTTGTACTGGAAAATAACCACCCTTAGTTCCTGGTCTATGACCCATGTTTCCAGCTTCATTATCAGCAGCACTAGCCCATTCACCCTCATCAGTGTCAACTCTGTAGTAAGATTCATTAATATTATCAATAATTTTCACATCATCAAAAATAAAGAATTCATTTTCAGGTCCAAAATAAGCAACATCACCAACACCAGTTTCAGTTAAATGTTGTAAAGATTTTTTAGCAATAGATCTTGGACATTTTTCATATAATTGTCCTTTATAAATATCATATACATCACAAATTACAATAATTGTAGAGTCTGCTGTAAATGGATCTAAAAATGCAGTTGCAACTTCAGGTCTTAAAATCATATCTGACTTATTAATTGGTTGCCAAGCATCAACAGATGAACCATCAAAAGGCATACCAAATTCTAATTGCTCAGCAGTAACAGCAGACATCATATATGATATATGGTGCCACATACCTTTTAAATCTGTAAATCTAAAGTCAACAAACTGTACTTCGTGTTCTTCACAGTATTTAAAAAATTCTTCATTATTATTTACAAATTTTCCCATAAGTATAACCCCTTTTATTTTATATATTCATTCTAACAAAATAACTAAAAAACTTAGATAAAATTATTGTATAAAAATTATACAATTAATGTTTTTAATAGAATTTATAAATTATGGGTAATTTTTTCTTTATTTTTAAAAGATATACATTTTGTAAATCCAATATTTTTCGCAATTTCTAAACATTTATCGTATGAGAATCCTATGTGTGATACTTCATGAGCATCTGATGAAAAGGTAATGTCTATATTTAAATCATAAGCTTCTTCTAAAATTGGAATACTTGGGTAAGTTTCTTTTATAGGTTTTCTTAAACCTGCGGAGTTAATTTCTAAAACCATATTGGATTTTTTTATTGCTTTTAAAGCATTTTTAGCAATTAATCTAATATCTTTTTTTGGTAAAAATTTAAATACTTTTATTAAATCAATATGACCTACAACATCAAAGACATTAAGTTTAGCCATTTGTTCGATTGTATCAAAGTAATCTTGCCAGATTTTATCAATATTTTTTTCTTGATATTTTGAAATAAATTCAGGATTATCAAATCCCCATAAGTCAGAAGTTTTTTTCCCTAAAAAATGTACAGATCCAATTAAATAATCTACATTAGAATTTAGTATTGAGTCTAAAATTAGTTTATGGTTTTGCATATAATCAACTTCATATGCCAGTAAAATATCAATTTGATTTTTATATTTATTTTTTAAGAATAAGATTTCTTTTTCGTAGTCTTCTTTTTTGTCTAGTGTCATTCTATATTTGGGATCATAAGGCATAGGAGCATGATCAGAAAAACCAAATATATCTATTTTTTCCTCAATTGCTTTTAATACAAATTCTTCACATGTACCAGATGCATGGTTACATAAGGATGTATGATTATGTAAATCAACTCTCATTTTTACAATTCTCAAATAGTTCTAAGATTTCTAAAGAATTATTTAATCTTGAAAAGAATTCTTCATCTGTAAAACCTTTATAAATAAAATCATTTGCACCATACTTTAAGAATTTAGATATTATTTTTCTATTTGATTCACCAGATAAAGCAATAATAGATAAATCATATTTAGAGTATTTTTTTCTAATTTCTCTAGTTAACTCTAAACCATTCATATTTGGCATTAAATAATCAATATAAATAATTTTAATACCTGGATTTTTATCTAAAATATGTAAAGCTGATTCTGCTGAATAAACAGGAATAGCTTGTACTTGATATCTTGATAATAAATTACATACTTTATCACAAGTAGAACGAGAGTCATCAACAACTAAAACTTTAACAGATTTATTATTAACAATTCTTTTTACCACAGAAATAGCATATTTAATAGAATAAGAACCATCTTTTATTACATAATCAACAATTTCTTTATTTCTAAATTTTTCTTCATCTGCTTGTAAATTTGAGCCAGTTAAGATAATAGTAGGAATTGAGAACTTCCTTATTAAATCAACTACTTCACCTTTGGGAGCATCAGGCAAGCCTAAGTCTAATAAAGCAACATCAAACTTCCCCTTGTATTTTAATAAATATTTAGCAGCTTCTTTTTTAGATTCAGCAACAACACACGAATAACCTAATTCATTTTCAATTAGATTTTTTAATGAATCAGAGACTATTTTACTATCTTCAACTACTAAAATATTTACCATTATTTTAAAATACCTGCACCTTGAATTTTCGTACTTCTATCTAAAGCATATTCTCTTTTACCATTTATAATGTCATATTTCCATATAGGAGCACTTGCTTTGAAATCTTCAACAAACTCATCAATTAACTCTAACGCTACTCTTCGCTTAGGAGAACAAACTGCTGCAATATAAGAAGAAGTATGATTCATTACGTCACCACGTGAATGAGCCATTAAAACTTTAGCATTTAAAGCTTTTGCTTTTTCCTGCCAAGCATCAAACCAAGAATTTAATATTGGTTCATATAAATCAAAAGATAAACCATCAATTCCATCTTCGTCTCTTACAACTCCAACAAAAGTAATAATTGCACCATAATTAGAATTTTTAAATTCTTTATACCAATTATTACTTATTTCTTCAACAGGTAAAGATCCATCAAATAATAATAAAGTTCTTTTTTCATTTTCAACTCTTACTTTTGATGAACATTTAGATGAAACTATTTCTTCATTTCTTTTGAACATTCTCACCCACCACAAACAGGAGGTAATAAAGAAATTCTATCTCCATCTTTTAAATCATACTCTTTTGACATTACTAAAGTATCATTAATTGCTACTGCACAGTTCTCTAACCAAGATGAAATTTCATTATTTTCTTTTAAAATAGCTGATAATTCATTTAAATTTTTAATATCTACACTTAAAGGTTCGATTCCAATAGGCCCTAAAAACTCCACTTTTACCATTTTAACCCCTTTTTTACTAAATTTCTATTATTATAACAAAATTATTTTAAATAAAAAGGATAAAAATGAGCATGATATTTGGTAAAATTGATTATATCAATTTATTACCTTTTAATATTTATATAAAAAAGAATATTAAGTCAACCCAAATTAAATCAATTATTAACTATAAAAAATCATATCCTGCTAATATTAATAAAAAATATAGGAAAAAACAAATTGATTCAGCTTTTATTTCATCAATAGCTTCACGTAATCAAAAATGTTTAGATTTAGGAATAATTGCAAAAAGAGAAGTTAATTCAGTTCTTGTAATTAAAGGGGAAAATAAAAAAGATAATGAATCTGAAACATCAAATGCACTTGCAAAAGTACTTAAAATAGATGGTCAGGTAATTATTGGCGATAAAGCTTTAAGATATTATCATAATAACCCAGACAAAGAAGAGTATGTTGATTTAGCCAAAGAATGGGTAGATAAATATAATTTACCATTTGTATTTGCAAGATTATGTTTTAACAAAAATGAAAAATACTTAAAAAAATGTGTTAAAAATTTTGATAAAAGAAAAATCAAAATACCTAGATATATTTTAAAACAATATGCTCAAAGATCTGGTATAAGTGAAAAAAATATTTTAGAATATTTAAAACTGATTGATTATAAAATGGGAATAAAAGAAAAAAAGTCATTAAAATTATTTTTAAAATTAACAAAGGAAAGTAAATGATAGGAATATTTGATTCTATTATATTAGGAATTATCGAAGGTTTAACAGAATTTTTACCAATTTCATCAACTGGACACTTAATTGTTGCAAGCGAATTATTAGGTTTAAAACAAGATAATATTACAAAAGCATTTGAAGTTATAATTCAATTTGCTGCTATATTAGCAGTTGTATTACATTACCCAAGTAAATTTACTTTAAAACATATTGAATTATGGAAAAAAGTTGTTTTAGCATTTTTACCTATAGGTATTGTTGGATTTTTATTAGCTGATATAGTTAAATCTTTATTTTCAGTACAAATTGTTGCAATTATGTTTATTATTGGAGGAATTGTATTTATTATTGTTGAAAAATTCTATGATGAGAAAAAAGCTCTAGTTAAAGATGTAGAAGATATTTCATACAAACAATCTTTATATATAGGCCTAGCTCAAATATTTGCATTAATTCCAGGAACAAGTAGAGCTGGTTCTACTATTATTGGAGCCATGTTAGTTAAATTAAATAGAAAAGCTTCTGCTGAGTTTTCGTTTCTTTTAGCAGTTCCTGTTTTATGTGCTACTACTGCTTATGATTTATTAAAACATTATAAAGACTTTGCAGATGCAAACTTCTTAAGTTTATTTATTGGATTTGTGGTTTCATTTATTGTAGCTTATGGAGCAATTAAAATATTTCTTAAATTTTTAGAGAAATTTACTTTTGTGGCATTTGGTATATATAGAATAGTATTTGGTATTTTATTATTAATTTTATTTTAAAGAAGTGTTAACACTTCTTTAAATATATAAATTAGATTTTATTTATTTTCTAAAATAATGTCACACATATCTGATATTGATCCATTTTTTATACTTCTACTTAAATCATTAGACATTTTATTTAAGTCTTTTTCAAAACACTCTTTTAATAAATCTATCTTTAAATCTTTTTCTCTTGAAATAAAACACATATTATTATCATTTAAAAACTTAGCATTATAATACTGATGATCAGCAGCAGCATAAGGATAAGGAATATAAAGCGTTGGTATACAAGAAGCACAAAGTTCCCATAATGTTGAAGCACCCGCTCTTGATACTGCAAAATCAGCTTCTTTCATTTTTAAATCTAAGTTTTTATCAAAAGCAAAAAGGTCTAAGTTTAAATTTAGATTTAATTTTGAATATTCCCCTCTTACTCTTTCATAATCATTAATACCAGTTTGGTGAATAATTTTAATATTTTTATCTTTTAAAAACTCAACTTGAGATAAAGCAAAATCATTAATAGCTTTAGCTCCATGAGAACCTCCTAAAAATATTATTGTTTGAAGTTCAGATCTGATTCGGGCATCATTAAAATAATTTACTTTAACAGGATAGTTTTTTACTTTTGAGTCTTTTTCATATGAAGAAAACAAGTCTTTTGCAAATGATTTTGTAAATAAATTTAATTTACCCATTTTAGAGTTTTGTTCATGAATATATAAAGAACAAGAGAATTTTAATATTCCAGCAAAACTTGCAGGTGCTGCAGAGTACCCACCAACTGAAATAACTTTTGAAACATTATATTTCTTTAGAATTTTTAGACATTTAAAACTTTCTTTCATAATTTCTAATAAAGCTTTAATTTTCCCTAAAAAGTTTTTATTTACAACTCCACGTGAATTCATAAAATAAGTTTGATCTAGATTTTCGTAATTTTCAAACCATTCTTTATCTTTTCCATTGGCACTTCCTATATATATAGTTTTGATACCACGTTTTTTTAATTCATTTATAAATTCTTTAGCAACATTTAAATGTCCACCTGTTCCACCACCTGTAATTACAACAGTCTCACTCATTATTATTTCCTTACTTCTCTACTAATTGATAAAACTAAACCTATTGATATGGAGGATGCAAGCATTGCAGAACCACCATAAGATAAAAAAGGAACAGCAATTCCTTTTATTGGAATAATACCAGTAATTCCATAAGAATTAATCAAAAATGCAATTATAATCATCAATGCAATACCTAAAGTAAATAAATGGTAAATTGGATTATCTACTCTCCTTGAAACTTTTAAAATTCTCCAGATTACACAAAAAAGAATAAATGTTATTAAAGTAATACCTATAAAACCTATTTCTTCAGTAATACCAGCAAGAACAAAGTCAGTATGAACTTCTGATAAAAATCCCATTTTTAAATTACCTTCACCTAATCCTCTTCCAAATATTCCGCCATTATTAATTGCATTTAATGAATGCCCTACTTGGTAAGGCTCAGGTAATTCTTTTATTTTTAAATATGTAGATGCAGAATCTGGTAAAATTGCCAGAATCCTTTCTTGATTCATAGCCCACCAAGAATATATTCTTTTAATTCTATGTGGTGCAATAATAATTAATAAAACTAAAGTACCAACAGCAGCTAAGCCTAGAGAGAGAAATAGTTTATAAGATCTATTTGCAAAAACTAATAAAAGCATTAATACAACACCTAACAATACCACTTGACCTAAATCTTTTTGTAAAAAAGCAACTAAAAATACTACTAGTAAAAAAGTTGCAAAATAAGGTAACAAAAGTAAAAACTCTTCACCTAATTTCATCTTTTTAGGTTTATCCATTACCCGTCTGTGAAAAGACCATGCAAGAAAATATATGAAACCAACTTTAAAGAATTCAATGGGAGATAAAGAAAAACCAGGTAGTCGAATCCATCTATTTGCCCCTCCAGATTCAGTTACTAAAAAACCTGGTAAAAACGGCATAATAGCCATTACTACAAAAAATATAATAAACATTGACATTGACAAAATTCCAACAATTTTATTGGGATCACAATGTGCTAAAATCCACATAAGAATTATCGAAAAGATTCCAACAGCTGCTTGCCTTATAAAAAAATGAAATTGATTATATTCATGATATACAACAGTATATACTGATAAAGAATATGAAAATAATACAGATACAGTTATTAGCGCAGAAACCAATAAAAATAGAATATAATCTGGTTGATTTTGTTTTGTCATTGAACTCTTTTTGATTTAAAATGTTTATTTAGATAAAATTCATATATTATAGTATATTATGGATAAAAATGACTTCAAATAACAGTAGTGGTATGAACAAAACAAAAAAAACTTTTTCATTATTAATTATTATTTTATTAGGAATACTAATATTTATTGCTGTAGTCTTTACTACAAGTATAAATAATAGAAAACTACCTAGAATTAATATAAGTAAAAGTGAATTAGCTATTCGTGGA
>JABSON010000060.1 GCA_013215915.1 Campylobacteraceae bacterium
TTATAGATGAATTAGAAATTAAGATAGGTAAATTATGTCAAATTAAAGAGGATAAAATTAAATATGATTTAAATTCATATTTTGACTTTAAATCTTCTACAATTATTGTAGAGGAAAAAGAGATAAGACTAACAAAAAAAGAGAGATTATTAATAAATCTGT
This sequence comes from Campylobacteraceae bacterium, assembly GCA_013215915.1. Taxonomy (GTDB): domain Bacteria; phylum Campylobacterota; class Campylobacteria; order Campylobacterales; family Arcobacteraceae; genus NORP36. The sequence continues at coordinate 163 of JABSON010000060.1, forward strand.
TTTTAACTAAAAAAAATCAAGTAGTATCTTATGAAGCTATTGAAAATTATGTTTGGGAAGGTTCATTTGTATCTTTAGAATCAATTAGAACACTAGTTAGAAGAGTTAGAAAAACACTTGTTAATGACTACATTCAAACAGTAGTTGACACAGGATACATTTTTAAGATACATAATTAGTAACTATTGACATTATTTATATGCTTTATACACAATTAACTTGAAATATTACATGAAAATATCATACCATTATCATTTTATGGAGTTACAATTAATTACACACAATTAAAGGAGTGTAAATAATGTTAGTAAAAACTACAAAAATTCTTGTTGCGGCTACGTTAATCGCAGGATTAACAACAGCAGCATTGGCTAAAGAAAAAGTGTACAAATGGAAACTAGCTGCAACATGGGGGCCTACCTTATCACCTCACATAGATGCACCTAGAAATATGGCTAAAATGGTTGAAGAAATGTCTAATGGAAGGCTAATCATTAGAGTAGATGCTTCGAATAAGCATAAAGCTGCTTTTGGTATATTAGATATGGTTAAAGGTGGACAATATGATATGGGTCATACTGCATCATATTATTGGAAAGGTAAAGATATTAATACTTTACCATTTACGACAATGCCTTTTGGTATGACTACACCTGAACAATATGCATGGTTCTATTATGGTGGTGGAAAAGAATTAATGCGAAAAGTTTATAAAAAACATAAAGTATTATCATATCCAGGCGGTAACTCAGGAAATTCTATGGGAGGATGGTTTCAAAAAGAAATTAAAACTGTAGATGACTTAAAAGGTCTTAAAATGAGAATTCCAGGTTTCGCTGGAGAAATTATGTCTAAAGTTGGATTAACTGTTGTAAATATCCCAGCAGCAGAATTATATACTTCTTTAGAAAGAGGAACAATTGATGCACTAGAATGGGTTGGCCCAGGAATGGATATCAAAATGGGATTTCATAAAATTGCACCATATTATTATACTGGATGGCACGAACCAGGTAGTGAATTACAATTTTTAGTAAATGAGAAAAAATTCAACAAACTACCAAAAGATTTACAAAGAATTTTAGTTACAGCCATTAGATTATCAGCATATGATTTATATATTCAAAATTATGATATGTCTGCAAATGGATGGGAAAAAATGAAAAAAGATTACCCAAATATTAAAATTAAAACATTTCCAAAATCTGTTATGGACTTGTTGAAAAAAACTAATACTGAACTTTTAAATGAAGTTAAAAAAGGAAACCCTTTATTAACAGAGATTTTAGATTCTCAAGCTTCATATCAAAAGAAAGCAAGAGAATGGACTAAAATGTCTGATTATATTTATGTAAAAGACAATTTAAAATAAAACTACTAAATCTTCCCATTTGGGAAGATTTATATAAAGATGCATAAAACTTACATAATTCATACATAATTAATTTTTATAAGTTACAAGAATATCATACCATTATCATTTTGTACCGTTACAATGAATTAATCAAAATTAAAGGATACAAAATGATGTTTGGTAAAACTACTAAATTTCTTGTTGCTGCTACAGTAATCGCAGGATTAACTACAGCAGCACTGGCTAAAGAAAAAGTATACAAATGGAAGTTGGCAACTACATGGGGACCTACTTTATCACCATTTATTGATGCACCTAAGAATATGGCTAAAATGGTTGAAGAAATGTCAAATGGAAGATTACTTATTAGAGTAGATGCTTCTAATAAGCATAAAGCTGCATTTGGTATTTTAGATATGGTTAAAGGTGGACAATATGATATGGGTCACTCGGCTTCATATTATTGGAAAGGTAAAGATATTAATACTCTTCCTTTCACAACTATGCCTTTTGGTATGACTGCACCTGAACAATACGCTTGGTTCTACTACGGTGGTGGTTTAGATTTAATGCAAAAAGTTTATAAAAAACATAAAGTTTTATCATTTCCTGGTGGAAATACTGGAAATCAAATGGGTGGATGGTTTAGAAAAGAAATTAAATCTTTAGATGATTTAAAAGGTCTTAAAATGAGAATTCCTGGTTTTGCAGGTGAGATCATGAATAAACTTGGTATGACTGTTACTAATATTCCTTCTGGAGAATTATATACTTCACTTGAAAGAGGAACTATTGATGCACTAGAATGGGTTGGCCCTGGAATGGATATCAAAATGGGATTCCATAAAGTTGCTCCTTACTATTACACAGGTTGGCACGAACCAGGTACAGAATTACAATTTTTAGTTAACCAAAGAAAATTCAATAAATTACCAGATGATTTAAAAGCTATTTTAGTTACAGCTATTAGAGTTTCTGCTTACGATATGTATGCACAAAACTACGCAATGTCAGCTAATGCATGGGCTAAAATGGGTAAAGATTATCCAAATATTAAAGTTAAAACTTTCCCTAAAGAAGTTATGGACGCAATGAAAAGAACTAATAAAGAATTATTAGTTGAAAAAACTAAAGGTCAGCCTTTATTAAAAGAAATCTTAGATTCACAATCTGCTTTCCAGAAAAAAGCTAGAGAATGGACTAAAATGTCTGATTATTTATACTTAAAAGATAACTTAGAATAAAACTACATTCTTTCTCTTAATATTTAAGAGAAAGAATAAGTTTAGTAAGTATAAGCATTATATTTTCTAAACTTATATACTCAAAACAAGCCCAAACACAAAGGATTTTTAATGTTAGTTAAAATTGAAAAAGCCTTCGATAAATTCGCAGATATTATTGGAGCAATAACTTCTATTGCAATAGTTCTAATGATTTTTAATGTAACTTATGATGTAATTATGAGATATTTTTTCAGATCAGGTTCAATTGCATTTCAAGAAATGGAATGGCATCTATTTTCAGTAGTTATATTATTAGGAATGGCTTATACACTTAAAGAAGATGGCCATGTAAGAGTAGATTTAATTTATGATGGTTTAACAGATAAAAGAAAAGCTTTAATTGATATGATTGGGGTTATTACATTTATTTTACCAATTGCGCTCTTAATTATTAACGCGTCAATTCCTTATGTTATTGAAACATTCCAATCAGGAGAAATTTCAGGAGATCCAGGTGGATTAACGCATAGATGGATTGTAAAATCATTAATTCCTTTATCTTTTATTTTATTAGTAATAACATCTATTGGATTTTTTATTAGAAACTTAAATATATATAGAGGTGTTAATAAAAGAAAATTACACGGTATAGAAGAAGAATTAGCTCACTTAAAAGAAGATACAAATGAGCATAAAGGAGATAACAAATGATTGGTATTATAATGTTCTTTACAGCATTATGTATGCTGTTAATTGGTTTTCCAGTAGCTTTTACATTTGGTGCCGTTTCTGTAATATTTGGACTAATAGCTGGTATTGTTGAAATTGGTTTTGATGATGGCTTTATTTCTGGACTTGGAGAAGGTTTAGAAGAAGGTATGTCAATGTTTGATTTTATGCCATATAGAATTTTCTCAATTATGCAAAATACTATTTTAATGGCCATTCCTATGTTTATTTTTATGGGAATTGTTTTACAAAAGACAGGTTTAGCAGAGAGACTTTTAGAATCAATGGGCTTCTTATTTGGAGAAATTAGAGGTGGAGTTGCTATTTCAACTGTACTTGTAGGTTCACTTCTTGCAGCATCAACTGGTGTTGTTGGAGCATCAGTAGTTGCTATGGGTGTTATTTCGCTTCCTGTTATGATGAAATATAAATATAATACAGAACTTGCAACTGGAACTATTTGTGCCTCTGGAACACTGGGTCAAATTATTCCACCTTCTATTGTATTAATTATTTTAGGTGATGTATTCCAAGTTCCTGTAGGTGATTTATTTGCAGCTGCAATTGGACCAGGACTTATGTTGGTTGGATTATATATTTTATTTATTTTAATAGTTGCTTATTTTAAACCAGAAATGGCTCCAGCTATTCCAGCTGATCCAAGTCGAGGAAACAAGAAAAAACAAGTGCTAAGAGCTTTAATTGATATTATTCCTTCTTTATCACTTATATTAATGGTATTAGGATCAATATTTGCAGGAATTGCAACACCAACTGAATCATCAGCCGTAGGTTGTTTAGGTGCAGTTTTATTAGCTTTAATTTATGGTTCTTTTTCTTTTTCTATGATTAAAGAAGCGGCAAGTGAATCTGTTAAAATTACATCTATGGTATTTGCAATTTTAATTGGGGCGACTGCATTCTCAATGGTATTTACGTATACTGGTGGAGAAGAATTAGTTGAACACTTTATGACTTCATTGCCAGGTGATACTGTGTGGGCATTTGTAATATTTACAATGTTAGCTATATTTATTTTAGGATTCTTTATTGATTTTGTTGAGATTTCATATATTATTATTCCTATTTTAATTCCTATATCAGAAGCTTTAGGAATTAATCCTGTATGGTTTGCTATATTAATTGCTATGAATTTACAAACATCATTTTTAACTCCACCATTTGGGTTCTCACTCTTTTATCTAAAAGGTGTAGTTCCCTCTTCAGTTAAAACAATGCAAATTTATAGAGGTGTTTTACCTTTTATTGCAATACAAGTAGGTGTTTTAATCTTACTAGCTGTATATCCAGAGTTCTTTGGAGTAACAGCTTTTCTTAAATAATTCTTATAAATAGTGCCTTTTAAAGGTGCTATTTATTTTTGTCACTCAATTATCATTTAAAAATGTTATACTAAATTTAAGTTTTTATAAAATAAACACATTTTATATTTAAAATAGACATAAATTTAGAAAAGTATTACAAATGAAAAAACAAATATTCCTTAATAATATCATATTCCAAGACTGCGATATTAATAATTCATTTTCTAAAAACTACCACCATGAGATTTATACTGTACCTCGCCTAGAGTAATACCCTTCCTTTTTATTTAATTACTACTTATACCACATAGATATACAATAACTATAAACAATAATATATATAAAAACATATACAATAATATATAGTTAATTTAATATCTTATAAATAAAAATTTAAAGGATAGACTATGTTAAATAAAACATACTCAAAATACCAAGAGATTATTAAAACTAAAATCTCTGAAAAAAATATATTTACTGATAAGTTACATACTTTAGTATACGGAACTGATGCTTCTTTTTATAGATTAATACCTAAAATTGTAGTACGTGCTTCAAATGCTGATGAAGTACAGTTTTTGATTCAAGAAGCTTACAAATTAGAACTAGCTATTACATTTAGAGCAGCAGGAACATCACTATCTGGTCAAGCTTTAAGTGATAGTATATTAATTGTTACAAATAGAAGTTTTTCAAAGTTCACAGTAGCTAAAGATTATTCATATATCTCACTTGAACCTGCATTAACAGGTGAACAAGCAAATAATATATTAAAATACAAGGGTAAAAAAATAGGCCCAGATCCTGCTTCTATTTCTACTGCTATGATTGGTGGAATTGCTGCTAATAATGCATCTGGAATGTGCTGTGGAATATCTCAAAACTCTTACCAAACACTAAAAAGTATTAAACTAATAATGGCAGATGGTACAAGAATAGATACAGGATGTGAACACTCAAAAAATGCTTTTAAAAAATCTAATTCAGAGTTTTTAGATGCATTATCTCTTCTTGCAAGAGATACAAAAAATGATAAAGAATTAGAAAAACTAATTAATAGAAAATATAAGATTAAAAACACTTGTGGTTATTCACTTAATGCTTTAGTTGATTTTGAAGATGTATTTGATATATTAGCTCACTTAATTATAGGATCTGAAGGTACATTAGCTTTTATTGAAGAAATTACATATTATACAGTTGAAGATTATGCAAATAAAGCATCTGCTTTAATATTCTTCAAAAATATAACTGAAGCCTGTTTAGCAGTTACAAAATTAAAACTTGCAAAAGATGATAAAAGTATTATTGTTGATGCAGTTGAACTTATGGATAATAAAGCATTAAAATCAGTTCAAGATATGAAAGGAATGCCTTCATACTTAAAAGAATTTGATAATGAAGTTACATCTTTATTAATTGAAACAAGAGCTGAAAATAAAGATAATTTATGGGCTCAAGTTAAAAAAATAGAAGAAACTTTAGAAGAATTTCAGCTTATTAGAGACTTGGAATTTACAGATAAAGTATCTGAATATTCACTATTTTGGAAAATTAGAAAAGGTTTATTTCCAGCTGTAGGAGCTGTAAGAGAACTAGGAACAACAGTTATTATTGAAGATGTTGCTTATCCTATTGAACACTTAGCAGAGGCTACAATTGAGTTACAGAACTTATTTAAAAAACATGGATATAAAGAAGCACTTATCTTTGGACATGCACTTGAAGGAAACTTTCACTTTGTATTTACTCAAGATTTTGGAATAGAAGAAGAAGTAAAAAGATATGATGAATTTATGGATGATGTAACAAAAAGTGTTGCTGTAACGTACCAAGGAAGTTTAAAAGCGGAACATGGAACTGGTAGAAACATGGCATCATTTATTGAGCTTGAATGGGGTAAAACAGCTCATAAAACTATGAAAGATATTAAAAAGATATTTGATAAAAAAGAAATATTAAATCCAGGTGTTATTATAAATGATGATCCAAAAGCTCATTTAAAGAATCTTAAAATCTTAGCTCCTACGAATCCTATAGTTGATAAATGTATTGAGTGTGGATTTTGTGAACCTATGTGTCCATCAAATGAAATTACTTTTACACCAAGACATAGAATTGTTGCAAATAGAGAAATTTCAAGACTTGAAAGTATAGGCGAAATTAAAGAAGCGAATGAATTAAAAGCGGCATATGTTTATGATGGTTTAGATACTTGTGCTACTTGTTCTTTATGCTCAACTGTATGTCCAGTTGGAATTGACACAGGAGCATTAACAAAACACTTAAGAGCTGAGAGAATTACACCAATGCAAGAAAAAATTGCTTTTGGAATTGCTAATAATTTCTCAACAACATTAAAAATGATGAAAGTAGGGCTTGGAGCTTCAAACTTACTTCATAAAGTTATAGGTACAAAATATATGCAAGGTTTTACTAGTGCTTTAAGATCAACAATTAAATCACCTAAGTGGTCACCAGCATTACCAGCAACTACTACTATTAATACAGACTTTAAAATTAAAATGTCATCTAAAAAAGTAATCTATTTCCCATCATGTATTTCAAGAACAATGGGCCAAAGTTCAATGTCTAATGAAGAAAAAACTTTATATGAAACTACTGTTGAATTATTACAAAAAGCAGGTTATCAAATAATATTACCTGAAAATTTAGAAAACCTATGTTGTGGAATGCCTTTTTCTTCAAAAGGTTTTACAGCTCAAGCAGATGTAAAATCAGCACAATTAGAAGATAGATTATTTCATGTATCAAATAATGGAGAAATTCCTATTCTATGTGATACTTCACCTTGTACTAAAAAAATGTTAGAGAGTTTTAAAGGTGATTTAAAACTATATGAACCAATTGATTTTACATTAGAATTTCTAAGTAAAGATCTGATTTTCAATAAAACAAATGACGCAATTGCGATTCATACTACTTGTTCTTCAAGAAAAATGGGACTTCATGAGAACTTTATTAAATTAGCAAATATGTGTTCATCTGATGTAACAGTTCCAGATGATGTTAAATGTTGTGGTTTTGCAGGAGATAGAGGATTTGATTTCCCTGAATTAAATGAATCTGCTTTAAGAAATTTAAAACCAGCACTTAAAAAAGAAATAAAATATGCTTTCTCTACTTCAAAAACATGTGAAATAGGATTAAGTGAATATTCTGGAATTGATTACAATTCAATTTTATATCTAGTAAATAAATGTACCATCTCTAAATAGAGAGGTACATTTAACAAGTTTTTACCTAAATTTAGATAACATAATATCTTTAAAAAAGGATATTTATGAATAAAATCTTTCTAAGCCTAATTTTACTAAGCGTTTTTACATACGCGGGATTAATTAATGCACTTGCTATTAAAGTTAATGATAAAATGATCTCTCTTTATGATATTGACTTAACAATGGAAAACAAAAATATTTCTAAAGAAAAAGCAGTTTCATTCTTAATTGATAAACTACTTTTTGATGAAGAATTAGAAAAAAACAATATTACACTTGATATATTTGATGTGAATGATTATTTAGAAAAACTAGCTAAATTAAATGGTATGGACTTATACGCTTTTAAATCATTAATTAAACAAAAATACCAAGATTCTACAGTTTTTGATGAAGAAATCAAACAAAAAATATTAAATCAAAAATTAACTCAAGTTTTACTAAGAGGTAATTTAAATATTGCAAATGATGAAGATATGAAAATATATTATGAAAATAATAAAAATATATTCCAAACTTCTGTATCAACTGATGTTAGACAATATGCAAGCAAAAATAAAAAAGATTTAATTCAAATTAAAAATAATCCTATGGTTGTAATCAAAAGTTTAAAAATAGTTGATAGTACATTAGAAAACAAAAAACTAAGTTCTCAACTTAAATATATTTTAAATGAAACAGAAGAAGGTAAGTTTACTTCAATTTTCACTTCAAATAAACATTATGTAATGCTGTATATTAAAAAGAAAGCAGGACATACTATTCAAGATTTTGAATCATCAAAAAATATAATTTTTAGAAATATAATGAAAAATAGAGAACATAAATTCTTAAATGAATATTTCAAAAAGAAAAAGATCTCAGCAAATATAGAAATAATAAGATAAAGGAAACAAATGTTTGAAATAGTAATAGGACTAGAAGTTCACGTTCAATTAAATACAAATACAAAACTATTTTGTTCTTGTGCAACAAGTTTTGGAGCAAAAGCAAATACTAATGTGTGTCCAACATGTTTAGGTTTGCCAGGAGCACTTCCAGTAATAAATAAAGTGGCTGTACAAAAAGCAATTCAATTAGCAAAAGCTTTAAAAGCGCCAGTAAACCAAACATCTGTATTCAATAGAAAAAATTATTTTTACCCAGACTTACCATCAGGTTATCAAATTTCTCAATTTGAAGTACCTGTTGTTGATTTAGGTGAATTAGTAATTGATTTCCCTGATGGAACAAGTAAAACTATTGGAGTAACAAGAGCTCACTTAGAAAATGATGCAGGAAAAAGTATTCATGCACATAATGAATCACAAGTAGATTTAAATAGAGCAGGAACACCACTTTTAGAAATTGTATCAGAACCAGATATGAGATCAAGTGAAGAAGTAATTTTATACCTTAAGAAAATGCATTCTATTGTACGATATTTAGAAATATCTGATGCAAATATGCAAGAGGGATCTTTTAGATGTGATGTTAATATTTCTATTAGACCACATGGTGAAACAAAACTTTATACTAGATGTGAAATCAAAAACATGAACTCATTTAAAAATATTGAAAAAGCAATTAAATATGAAGTAAATAGACATATTGAAGCTTGGGAAGATGGAGTTCATTCAGAAGTAATTGTTCAAGAAACTAGACTTTATGATGTAGAAAAAAATGAAACTAGATCTATGAGAGGAAAAGAAGATGCTGCTGATTACAGATACTTCCCAGATCCTGACCTTTTACCTTTAATAATTTCTGATGAAATGTTAGCTGAGTTCTCAGTAATTCCTGAACTTCCAGATGAGAAAAAAGCTAGATATGTTAAAGATTATGGAATGAAAGAATATGATGCTTCTGTAATTACTTCAACATTAGAAATGGCGAAATTCTTTGAAGAAATGATGACTTTAGATATTAAAGCTAAAAATGCAATTACTTGGTTATCAGTTGAATTACCAGCAAGACTAAAAGATGGTATTACTCTTATTACTTCTCCAGTTCAAGCTATTAAACTAGCTACAATTGTTAAAAACATTGAAGACGGAACAATTTCAGGAAAAGCTGCAAAAGAAGTTCTTGATTATTTAATGGAAAATGATGTAGAAGTTGATTCAGCTATTGATAAATTAGGTTTAAAACAAGTTTCAGATGATGGAGCTATTTTAGAAATTATTGATGCAATTCTAGCTGCAAATACTGATAAAGTTGAACAGTATAAATCTGGTAAAGATAAATTATTTGGTTTTTTCGTTGGTCAAACAATGAAAGCTTCTAAAGGAAGTGCAAACCCTGCTAAAGTAAACGAACTATTAAAACAAAGACTATCTTAAAAAAATAGAACCCGAAAGGGTTCTAGAATAAGGAATACAATGACAAATAACAAAGCAACAATTGCTGTAATTGGAGCGGGTAAATGGGGTCAAGCCCTTCATTATGCATTGTCAGTTGAAAATGAAGTATTCATAACATCAAGAAGCCCAAGAAATATTAAAAACTTTTGTAATTTAGAAACAGCTTTAAAATGTGATTATCTAATAATTGCAATTCCTGCTCAAGAAATCCATCAATGGTTAAAAGATAATTTTATTTTTAAGAATCAAAAGATTCTAGTTGCCTCAAAAGGTATTGAAGCTAGTACTGGTAAATTTTTAAATGATATTTATAATGAATTTGTACCAGAATCAAATATTGGATATATTTCAGGACCATCATTTGCATCTGAAGTTGTAAAAGGACTTCCTACTGCTTTAGTTCTAAATACAATCAATAAAGATTTATATAATGAATTCTCAGAATTCTTTCCAGGATTTATAAAAACATATTATTCTTCTGATGTTATAGGTGCTGAAATAACAGGTGCGTATAAAAATGTAATTGCAATTGCCGCTGGCGTTTGTGAAGGTTTAGGATTAGGTAATAATGCAAGAGCTTCACTTATATCCAGAGGTCTTGTTGAAATGGCTAGATTTGGTAAAACTTTTGGAGCAAAAGATGAAACATTTATGGGTCTTAGTGGTGCAGGAGATTTATTCTTAACAGCTACTTCAACTATGAGTAGAAACTTTAGAGTAGGTTTAGGACTTGCCCAAAATAAAGGTTTAAAACAAATTCTTAAAGAACTAGGAGAAGTTGCAGAAGGTGTTAAAACAGCTCAAGCAATTTATAAAATATCAAATGAAAAAGATATTTATACTCCTATTGCTAATGAAGTTAAATTAGTACTTGAGGGTAAAAACCCCAAAGAGAGTCTAAAAGATCTTTTAAGCGATTAATGTGCAAAACATATCTTTAATAAATTTATCTTATTCATTATTACCTTTAATAATAGTAGGATATTTTTATTATAAATATACAGGAAATAAAAGTGAAATTCTTTATTCTACTTTTAGAATGATTAGCCAATTACTTATAATTGGTTATTTTCTTGTATATATTTTTGAAAATAAAAACTATATCTTAGGCCTAGGTATACTTATATTTATGCTTTTGGTTTCAAGTATAATAATTATGAGAAATACCAAAAATAAATCTTTTAAACACTATGGAATAATACTTTTTTCATCATTCTTCTCATCTTTAATAAATCTTATTTTAGTTCTATATTTTGTACTAGAATTAAAATCATATGAACCTAGTATAATTATTCCAATCGCAGGAATGATATTTGCAAATACTATGAACTCTATTTCAATATGTATTGAGAGATACGAGAAAGAGATTCTAACATCATCTTTCATCAAAGCTAGAGAATCTTCATTTAAAGCATCTATGATACCCCAAATCAATTCCCTTCTAGCAGTTGGTTTAGTTTCTCTGCCTGGCATGATGACAGGACAAATATTATCAGGAGTTGATCCTTTAATAGCAGTAAGATATCAAATTATGATTATGATAATGTTACTTTCAACTGCAGGTTTATCAAAAATTATATATTTTATTTTATTTGAGAAATTATTTTACAAAGATTAGAATCTAATATCAATATACAGAAGAATTATCAATATCATATAAAAATAAAGCTTTAAAATATAAAAACTACTATAAACTACAAAAAAATATCCCATAAATCATAAAGGCAAAAAATGAAAAACCTGATAAAAATAATTTTACTTTTAAGTATTCTTAACTTTTATTTACAAGCTAAAAACTTAGAAAAAGAAAAAACACTTATTGAAGGTCAATTAGAAAATGGTTTTAAATATACTATTAAAAAGAATTCAAAACCACAAAACAATGCAGAGTTTAGACTTATAATAAAAGCAGGTTCTCTTGAAGAAGAGGAAGATCAAAGAGGTGTTGCACATTTTCTTGAACACATGGCTTTTAATGGTACAAAAAACTTTAAAGGGAATGAAGTAATTACGTTCTTAGAATCAATTGGAGTAGCTTTTGGTTCACATGCAAATGCAAGTACAGGACCAGAGCGTACTTTGTATACACTATCAATTCCTATAAAAGATGATAATATCGATAAAAGTATTATGATTTTATCAGATTGGGCTAATAGAATTGAACTAAATCAAAAAGAATTAGATAAAGAAAGAGGTATTATTTTAGAAGAAAAACGATCAAGAAATAGCCTTGGTTATAGATTATATTCACAAGTAAAAGAAGAAATTTATAAAAATTCTAAATATAAAGATAGAGAACCAATTGGGACAGAAGAAGTAATTAAAAATGTAAGTTTAAAAAGAGTAAAAGACTTTTATGAAGATTGGTATAGACCTGAACTTATGCATATAGTAGCAGTTGGAGATTTTGATGTAAAAAAAATAGAAGAACTGATAATAAAGAACTTTAAAGGTTTTAAAAACAATAATCATAAAAAATTAGCTTTAAGAACTGTTCCTCTTATAAATAAAACTAGAATATTATTTTTAAAAGATAAAGAAGTTTCATCATCTTCTTTAGCACTATCATATTTTACAGAATATGAAAATTCTTTTAATGAAAAAGATTATAAAAAAAGAGTAATAAATAATATTATGATTATATTATTTAATAGAAAAGCCAAAGAACAGATATTAAAAGATAATCCAGCAGCTTTAGAGATTTATTTAAATACAAATAAA
>JABSON010000061.1 GCA_013215915.1 Campylobacteraceae bacterium
AGAATGAAAATGCAACTAATAAACGATAAGATACAACTTTATATTCTTCAAAATAATAAGGAAATACAAAAATTATAATTGCTGTTATAATAACAGTTATAAACATTGTCCAAAATATTCCACTTTTAAATAAATTATTCATGTATAGCCTTTACGTATTTCTCTAAAATAAAATTCTTATCATTTAGAAAATCTAATTTTTTATAGTTTTTTTCAATACCTTGAGAAAAACTTATATTCTGCTCATTTAAACTATATGAAAGACCTATGTAAATAACAAGCATTAAACAAAATGTTGCCACAATTACACTGGGGTAAGAAATCATATAAAAAAGTCTATGTTTTAATTTTGATGCTTTTTGTTTTTTGTAAAACTTTAAAGATTCTTTACCTTGAATGATTTTAATTTGTTTATATAAACTCTCTTTAATTTGAATCAGTTCATGCTTTTTTGTATTATCAATTCTATATTTACCTTCAAAACCTAAAGATAAACAAACGTACATAAACTCTAAAAGATAAATAAATTTAGCAGGAGCTTTTAAAAACTTATTTAATAATTTAAAAAAGTTCTCTCCCCCATAACTTTCATTATGGAAAATATTTAATAAACTATTACTTGACCAATCATTATCTCTACCAAAAAATGTAGTATTTACTAATTCATCAACAAGAGTACATAATAAATATCGTGATACTAAAACTTCTGACTCTTCAATTTCAAAAGTAGATAAAGAATTAGTAAAAATATTAATATTATTAATAAATTCTTGTCTTACATCGTGAACTGATCCTAAATCATATGAGTTTTGAATATGTCTTAATTGTTTAAAAACTAAAGAAGCAGAAGTAATAATGTAATTTAAATCTTCATTTGAATAAATCTTTTTTTCTACTTTTCTTTCGTTTTTTACAAAAGACACTTTATTCTCTTTAAAAGATGAATAATCTTTTTCTTCACTTGTAAAATTTGTTATTTTGTCATCAGAAGAAGATGAACTGGGTATTAATATTGTTTTGTTATCCATTTTTTATCCTTAATTACTTCTAATTGCCCATAAAGCGTATTCTAAATTTGATAATTCACTTGACATATGAAATGCGAAACCACCTGATTTGGCTAATTCTTCTTTATCTTTTGTCTCTAGTTCAATCTCAAAATACAAATGATTCACTCTATAAGGAATTTCTCTTGGTGGCGTTGGTAAAGCTTTAATTTTAAATCCTTTTAAATGATAATTAACAAGATTTCTAATGTTTTCAATACTTCCCATTTTTAAATTAGTCATTAAAGATTTTTTAATTTCTTCTTCTTTTTCATCTGCGGTAACTGTTAAAATAAAAGAAGAGTTATAAAGAATTTCTTTATCTTTAATTTGAGCTACAGAAATACCATATTTTCTTTTTTCAATATTTAAAGTAATAGAGTTTTGCTCTAGAACCATTGATAACATATATTTAAGTTCTTCAATAATACTTCCAAAACTCAAACCTAATTCTTCGTGTACATAAAGAAAAGGTGATCTTAGTTTTTTTTCTTTTTTCATGAAAATTGCTAGTTCACTAGCTAATGAACTAAGTGCTAAAAATAAATCTTGAGGATGAATTTTATCTTGGCTCATTAAAAAATGTAAATGACTTTCACTTTTATTAATTAATTGAAGCATTAAAAAGTTACCTAATTCACTAGCTTGAAGCGATGAATTTGATATTTTTTCTGCAAGTTTTTCTGATCTATATGAAAGCATTGACATTAATTCATCTATTTTCGAACCTAAGTCTGACATTTTATTTAAATGCAAAAATGTTGGAATATATGAATTATCTAAAGTAACAAGTCCACTTGAACTTAAAGATACAATTGCTGAAACTTTAATCTTTATATATGATTCATTCGCTTCTTCTTCTCTTAATAATTTAAAATTATGTTTTGCAATTAAAATATCACTTACAGAGTTCTCACCTGAATTTGAATTAGAAATTTCAGAAACACTTTTTGATCTAAATCTTGTTAAAATATTTTCTTGATCCTCAAAATGTACATCATCTGAATTAGAAATTAAAATAGGAAGTGCTAAATAAATATTTTTATTATAATCATCAGAATTAATATCTAAAGCTAAAATATTATCTTTTGAATCAATATTAAATAATGTTCCATCTTTTAATATTCCAGAAGCTCTTTTAATAACAACTTTTCCAGATCCTAATAAGTCCTGATCAATTTCTAAATCAAAAAATCCCCATTTATTACTACCAGAAGATGAAGTTCTTTTCATTAATTCATAAGCATAATATCTATCATTTTGTTGAAAGTGCTGTGGTCTTATAAATAAACCTTCTCTCCATACAATTCTATTATCCATATTAATTTACCTCAATTTTGTAATCTGATACTTTTAAAGAAACTTCATTTGTTTCATGTTCTTCTAAGTTAATTACGTGTCTCCAAGTAGGTTTTGAAATATTAGAGAATTTTCCAATTACACCTAAAAATTTAGCTCTTTCTTCAAAAACAATTTTATATGTATGTATTTCATTAGGAATAATTACTTGTTTATGCTGAGATATTAAATCATTACTTAGTTTTTTTCCATTTTTTTCTAATAAATCCCAGTAAGATAATTTTGAAAATGTTTCAGCAGATTCTAATTCATAAAAAACCAACATTAAAGGTGAAGGAACTTTTGACTTATCCTGGTTTAGTTCTTTATCTGATAATATAGATAGCTCTAAGTATGTTGGATTTTTTTGAGAACAAGCTGTAAAAACTACTAAAGATAAAAGAATCACAGTTTTTGTAAATATTGATGTTAATGTATTATTTTTCATTTTTTCCCTTAAGCTAAATTTTTTATACTTGCTAATTTAATTGAATAAGAAGTATTTTTATATTCATTAGCAAATTCGTCTGATATTAATTCATAACCAAACTCTGGATCATTATTTAAACGATCAAATTGTTTTTTATAAGCTCTCCAAATCATTACTTTTTTAGGTATTAATAATGATTTTAAAGCACCTTCTCTTTCAAATGAATATTCTAATTCTTTAGGTGAAAATTTAAGTACAGATATTTTCATAATATTTTTTGCACAAGTATGAAAAGTTAGATTATGATTATCTAATTCTTTAAAAGAATTTTTAACAGCATCAGATATTTTTGCCATTCCTAATAAACCACCGTTTTCATTGTTTTGTAATAGTTTTGAAGCATTTTCACCTAAAGCAATAGGATTTACACTTACAAGTTCTTCTTTTAAATTATTAATTTTAAGGTCTTCATTTATTTTGTCTTTTAAATATAAAGAATGTTTTAAACCACTTAAAGTATTTAAAATAATATCTCCTATCTCACTAAGAACTAAATCTCTATCATTTTTATCTAAAGAACAAATATCTATTCCCAATTTATCTTCTAGAATTTCAACACTTCTTTGTAAAGAAGAGTTATTTACATTTTTATGTAATTTGTTCGCTTGTTTTGAAACATTTGGCATTCTTATATGCTGGTCTTCTAATTTATTAGAGATCTCATTTTCTTCTTTAATAAAAGCCGCTTTTTCTTCTTTTTTAGGACTTATAAAATTATCAATACTTAAGTCTTTTTTTTCTAAAGAATCAAAATTATTATCATCTAAAAAGTCATCATCAGGGATAATTTGTTTTGAAGATAAATCACTGCTTATATCTTCTGAAAAATTATCTTCAACAAATCTTGCTTGAATTTCATGATCTCCTAAAATATAAATATCAGTAGAATTAATTTTAATTCTATTTCCTTTAGGTAGTTTTTTATATGGAAATTTTAAATATGTACCATTTGTACTATCATCTTTAATGAAATAAACTTCATCTTTATATTCTATTTCTAAATGTGTATTAGAAATAAAACTATGTGAATCTTTTAATTGCCAAGAACAAGTTAATGATCTTCCTATTGTTCCACCTTGTTTATTAAAATGAAAGTTTCTTTTTAATGGAATATCTTCACCGCTTTTAATTATGTCAAATACTAATTTCATTTTTTATACCTTTACTTTTGTTATTGTAGGTTTACTTTGATACAAAGGTTTAAAATCTTCTTTTGACGAACAAGAAATAAATGTAAGTCCTATTAATGTACAAAAAATTATTATAAATATATTTTTCATTTTATGCTCCTACTTTAATAATATTGTTTTTATCAATACTTAGTTTTATTCTTTTTAAGACTTTTTTATTTACAGCTGCATCTAGAATATAAGAAGATAAAACAGGCATAATATTTGTATTAATTATTAATTCAATGTTTCTAGCACCTGTATCTAAAGCATTAGATTCTTGAACTATAAAGTCTAATATTTTTTCATCATAAACAAACTTCATTTCTTTTTTCTCTAATTGTTTTCCTATAGACTCTAGTTTTAATCTGCTTATTTGTTTTAAAGAATCTTCTTTTAAATTCATATAAGGAATAACATTCATTCTTCCTAATAATGCAGGTTTTAAATACGAAGATAAAATTGGTGTAATTTCTTTTGTAATTTCATCTAAAGTAATGTTTTCATTTTCTGTACACAAAGAAGTTATTTCTTGTGTTGCTAGATTTGAAGTCATTAAAATAATAGTATTTGAGAAATCAATTTCTCTACCTTCACCATCATTTAATACACCCTTATCAAACATTTGATAAAAAATATTTAAAACATCAGGATGAGCTTTTTCAATTTCATCTAATAAAACTACAGAATAAGGTTTAACTCTAACAGGATCAGTTAATTGTCCTCCATCTCCATAACCTACGTATCCAGGAGGTGAGCCTATAAGTCTTGAAACTGTATGTTTTTCTTGAAATTCTGTCATATTAATAGTAGTTATAAATCTCTCACCGCCATATAACAAATCAGCAATACTTAAAGCTGTTTCAGTTTTACCAACTCCACTTGGACCTACTAGTAAAAATACTCCTGTTGGTGCATTTTCTTTTTTTAGTCCTGCTGTTGAAATTTGTAAAAATTGATTTAAATATGAAATTGCATTATCTTGTCCAATAATTCTTTTTTTCATTTTATTCTCTAATGATAAAACATCTTTAATTTGAGAAGAAGCCATATTTCCTAAAGGTATTCCAGTCCAAGAAGAGATAACTTCTGCTATTTGTTCTTTATTTACATTTTTATAAATATATGAATTTTCTTTTTGTTGTATTTTTAATTTTGCACTTAATTCTTTAATATCTTTTTTATTATCTTCAAGAATTGCTTTTTCTAAATTATGCATAGTTTCTTTTTGTTTTAACCATTCAACTTTTATAACATTTTCTTCTTTTTCTAAGTCTTTTAAAGATTTTTCAATACTTTTTAACTCTTTTTCATAATCTTTTAGTTCTAAGTCATTATCTCTATTTAAATAATCTTTTTTTCTTTTAAGTTCAATTATTTTATTTCTAATTTTTACTAATACAAAAGGTTCATTTGATTTTGATATTTTTACATTTGCACAAGCTGTATCTAAAACATCAATTGCTTTATCTGGTAATTGTCTTCCTGTTATATATCTAGCAGATAAAGAAGCTGCGGCTCTTATTGCTTCATCTTCAATATAAACTCCGTGAACTTCTTCATATTTAGAAGCTAGGCCTCGAATAATAGTAATAGAAGACTCAACACTTGGTTCTAAAATATCAATTTTTTGGAATCTTCTTGATAAAGCTGCATCTTTTTCAAAATACTTTCTATACTCTAACCATGTTGTAGCTGCAATTGTTTTTAAGTTTCCCCTTGCAAGTGCAGGTTTAAGAATATTTGCTGCATCCCCAGAACCTTCACTTCCCCCTGCTCCAATTAAATTATGAGCTTCATCAATAAATAAAATGATAAAAGATTTTGAGCTTTGAATTTCATTAATTACAGCTTTTAATCTTCTTTCAAACTCACCTTTAACAGAAGCTCCTGCTTGAAGTGCTGATAAATCAAGTGAAAGAATTTGTGCATTATATAAATGTTTTGGAACTTCTTTATTTATGATTTTTAAAGCTAAACCTTCAACAATTGCTGTTTTACCAACTCCTGCTTCTCCTACAATAATTGGATTGTTTTTTCTTCTTCTTAACAAAATATCAATTGATTGTTTAATCTCTTCATCTCTACATAAAACAGGATCAATTTCACCATTTTTAGCCATTGTCGTTAGGTTTGTAGTATATTTTTCTAATTCTGAAAACTTTTCATTATATTTGTTATCAATTTTTTTATGCTCAATTTTTGCTTCTTTATTTAAACCTTTAATTAAAGACTTAACTTCTGTAATTGGAATGTTTTGTAATAATTTAAAATATGCTGTATTTGAGTATTTAATTGAATTATCAAATAAAGATAATAAAAGTGCAGCTGTTGTAATAAATTCTAAATCAAGATTTATTTTTGAAATCATATATGCATCTTCTAAAAAGGATACTAATGAAGAAGAAAATACAGGGCTAGAACTCTCAGAAGAGCTTAATTTAAGACCAGCTAAAAGAGATTTTTTCATATCTTCTAATTTAATATTATATTGTAATAATAATGACAAAAATAAAATATCTTCTTGTTCACACATTACAAAAAATATATCTTCAATTAAGATCTCGTTCCCACCTCTTATAATACATCTTTGAGCTGCTTGCTCTAATTGTACTTTCACTGTACTGTCTAAAGTATTGATTAATTCTTTTAATTCTAGTTTCATTTTTATCCTTTTTGAGCTATTAATAATTGTTCGTCTTCTATGTGATTACCAATCCAAGTATTCACACCTAAATATTGTTCTTTATTTAAATAAAAATCATCTTTTTTATCTTTTTTAATTTCTAAACATACGTCATATTCTAAAGGTTCATTAACTAAAAAAGATATTAAATCTTTTAAAGCATCCATTTTATTACCTAAAATGCTATATTTAAGCATATCTTTTGAACTTGCATTTTTAAGTAAGATTCTAAATTTTGAAGTTCTATTTGTTACAAACTCTCCTATTAAAAAACTCTCACCTAATGAGCAGTTTTCATCACCTAAAGATCCATATTGCCAAGAAGGAATTTTTGAATTCATTCTCATACATTGAATAATCTCAATTTCTTCAAAATCAATATAAAACTTAATAATTGAAGCTAAAGTAGAAGCAGATTTTTGTTTCATACTTAAAATTCCTAAGTATGGTAAAAGTTTATTAAAATCCATTTGTTTATTAGTATCTTTAACATTTGCATATAAACCTAAAATAGAAAGCATATATTTTGAGAACTTATCTTGTAATTTATTTTCATAAAGAACATAATATTTTTGTTTTTCCCAAATTGGATAAATAAATTTTTGAATGTTATTATTAAATAAATTTAAAAAATCATGCAATACTTTGTCATTTTCACAAGACTCTAAAACTCTTTCATTATAATGTGCAGGAAGAGGTGAACCAGCGCCAAAAATACCTAAAAAGTTTAATGTGATATAAACTTTTATTTCTTCATTTTCATTTACAAAAAGAATATCTTGTATCTCACTTTTTTGAAAAGAAAGACTTGGGTTTGATTTAAAATGTATTTTTTTATATAAAAAACTAAAATCTTTATTTTGGTACAAGTCTTTTAAATAATAAGAAATCACTCTTATTGATGAAGAAAGAGTATATTTTTTAACATTCTTTTTTAATGATTCATTTATATTCAATATTTTATTATCTAAAACATTCATTTTATTTAAGACTTTCATTATATTATTGACCTAGAACCTAGTTTATGTTTCCAAGTAAAAGTATCTTGATTTTCAACATCTACAATTAGTTTATGAAATGAATTTATATTTCCATATAAAGATAAAAACTCATTTAATACTGAACAAAACATATAAACATCTCCTAAAGATGAGAATTTAGAAGCATCGATAAGAAGTGTTATCTCAATTCCTCTTATTGGAAGACCTTTATCCATCATTTCAGCCGATTTATAAGAAATATTTTTAATTCCTGATAAAATCATTGAAGTATTTTCTTTTTGTTTAATATCATTTGCACCAACAAAATCATACGTTGCAATAATTGTTCTTAAAGCTTCTACATTATTTAATGATAAATAATTCAAAGACATATTAGATACGATTTGCCATAAAAAATCACCTGAAATTGGTGGTACATATGAAGGACTTGGAATTGTTATATTGTTAAATTTTAAATGTGCACTTGCTGATAATGGATCTGTTTGACTTAAATCATTTAATAATAAATTATCATTAGCATAGTTTTTATTTGTACATAAAATATCAACTGAAACAATTGCAGATGAAGAATTTACATCTTCATACAAACCATCATTTGATGAAAATCTCATATAAGTTTTAAGATCTTCTCCTGAACTTGATAATTTAACTCTTAGTGAGTAATATTCACTATCACCATGATCAAATGATTCAAATAAAGAATATGTATCATATTTATTCTTTTTAGCTATCCAACCTCTTACACTTTGAACTGAAAATACTTCTGAATGTTCTTTTTTAATATCAGAGGGAACTATTAAATACTCATCAATTGTTTCATTTTTTCTAATTGGAACTGCATCACTTTGAAATATATTAATAGCAGGTGTACAGTAAAGTGCAAAATCACTAGTTTTGGGAATTTCATTTGAAGATAATTTTGATGTAAAATTAATCTGAATTGAAATCTTTCTAGATTTTTGTAAAATATCTTCACTTAGACTTTTAATTTGATTTAAATTACAAATATCAACAAATAAAAACTTATCTGGATAACAAAAGTATTCTTGTAAAAGTATATATCCATCAAAAACATTTAAAGGATAAGGTGCTAATTTTTCATTTGAAGAAAAACCAACAGGTTCAATAGAATTTTTATTTATATTTACAGTATCTAAGATTTCATCTTCATCATCTAAAATATTTATTTCAATACTTTTAACATATTGATTCATTAATAAATATATATCTTTTGAAATGAATTTAGAACCTGCTAAAAACACTCTTAATTTATCAAAACTCATATCAAATAAAGAACCTTTTGTACTCATGTTTAAGTTTATACATAAAGATGATTCTTTTCCATTTTGTATATATTCAACTTCATTTAAATTTAAAGCTAAAACTTCTGTTTCATAACAAGTTCTAAAGCTAACTTTTGTTTCTAAAGAATTTTTAGAGGATAAAAGGTTTGTATCTCTTTGTACAATTTCATTATTTACTGAATTTTTTAATGCATCATACTTTACAATGCAATAAGATGGAATTGCTCTTACATAATTAGGCCATAAGAGTTGAACTAAAGTATGAGCAACTTCTGGTAATTCTTTATCCATTTGCTGTTGTAGTCTTGCTGTTAAAAACGCAAAACCTTCTAATAATCTTTCAACATCAGGATCTTGTCCTGGTTTAGATAAATATGTTGATAAACCGGGGTTTTTCTTTGAAAATTCTGCCCCGTCTTCTCTTAGTGCATTTAATTCATTTCTATAATAATCATTAAATTCCATATCTTTCTACCTTTACTTTGCCACTTTTTGTTAGAACAGCATTAAAGTTTATTTCTTTGTTTTTTCCATTAACTTTAATAAAAGCCTCAATCAAAATACTCATTTCATTAAAAGAAAGTCTTTCTTTAGAAATAATTATATTTACATTAAGTAATCTTGGTTCAAACTTTTTCAAACACTCATATGATCTTTTTTCAATTAAAATAAGTGTTTCATTTATATTTAAATTTACATCATCCAAATCTGGACGTCCATAATCGCTTGCGCTTTGTGAACTTCCAATATTTGTTGAGAAGATAAGTGATATATTAGATGCAATAGATTCACATAATGAATCTTCGTAAGAACTACAGTTCGCGCTAAAATTCTTAGACATTAATCTATCAAATAAACTTCCTTTATACATGTCTAATCTTGATCTAGTTTACCAACTAATGATAATTCAAAGTTAGCTCCCATATATTTAAAGTGAGGTCTTAATGATAATTTAACTTGATACCATCCTGGATCTCCTGCTACATCTTCAACATTAATTGAGATTGCTTTAAATGGACGTTTACTTCTAATTTCAGCACTTGGGCTTTCTTGATTAGCAACATATTGTTTTGCCCATTTATTAAGCTCACGCTCTAAGTCAGCTCTCTCTCGCCAAGAACCAATATGTTCTCTTTGTAAGATTTTAATATAATGAGACATTCTTGTAATTGCAAATAAATATGGAAGTTGAATTCCTAATTTATAATTTAATTGTGCTTCTTGCCCTTCTTTTGTATCTGCAAAGATTTTAGATTGTTGAGCAGAATTTGCAGCAAAGAATGCAGCAGCATTACTTCCTTTTCTCATAACTAAAGGAATAAAACCAGCTTCTGATAATTCATATTCTCGTCTATCTGATACTAATATTTCAGTAGGAATTTTCATTTCAATATCACCCATACTTGAGAAAGTATGAACAGGTAAATCTTTTACTTCTCCACCACTCATAGGTCCAATAATATTAGTGCACCATCTATAGTTTGCAAAAGAATCTGTTAGTTTTGAAGCAAAAGCATAAACAGTATTACCCCATAAATAATCTTCATGTGAAGCAGATACATCTTCTTTATATACAAAATTAGAAATTGGATTATCTTCTGGATCATAAGGAGCTCGAAGTAAAAATCTAGGTAGTGTTAAACCAACATATCTAGAATCTTCATTTTTTCTAAATCCTTTCCATCCAGCATACTGAGGTGAATTCATTACATCTTCTAAATCTTTTAAATCAGGTAATCCCTCAAAAGAGTCTAAACCAAAAAATTTAGGACCTGCTGATGAAATAAAAGGAGCATGAGACATAGCCGCAATTGAAGCTACTTTATTTAAAAACTTAATATCAACATTTGATGGTGATAATTCATAATCTGCAATAATTGTTCCAACAGGTTCTCCACCAAATTGTCCATAACCGCCTGTATAAACATGTTTATATAAACCACTTTGTGTAATATCTAAACAATCATCAAAATCTTCAATTAAATCTTCTTTAGAAACATTAATGATTTCCATTAAAATATTCTCTCTAAAGTTAGTTCTCTCGATTAATAATGATACACCTTTCCATTTTGACTCTAAGGCTTGGAAATCTTTATGATGTAAAATCTCATCCATTTGAGAAGAAATTTTTGCATCAATTTCAGCAATCATTTTATCAATTACTGTTTTATTAACTTTTTCTTCTGTATTATTACTTTTTAATAATTCAGATATTAAAGCCCCTACTCCTGTTTTTACAACATTATAAGTATCATCACTTTTGTTGATATTTGTTTGCGAGATAATATTATCTAGTAAACTTACATTTTCTAATTTTTGTTCTTTTTCTAATACTTCTGAAGACATATTTTTCCTTTCTTTTTTTAATTATTTACTAATATTTAATTCTTCCATTAAAGAATCTCTTTCTTCTTTATCTGTAATTGCATTTTCAATTGCAGATCTAAATGCTGGTAAGTTTCCTAAAGGACCTTTTAAAGCAATTAAAGATTTTCGAAGTTCCATTAAAACTTTTAATTCATCAACATTTTCTACAATGTTCTCAGGTGAAAAATCTTTAATACTTTTGATTTTTAAATCAATATTTAAAGATGCATCTTTATCATCAACTAATTTATTTGGAACATCAAAAGTTACAGATAAATTCTGTTCTTTTAAAACATCATTAAAATTATCTTTATTAATTTTAATAGCTTTTCGATCCTCAATTGGAATCTTTTTCGCATTTGGATTGTATTCCCCTAATAAAGTTAATTTATATGGAATCTCAATTTCTTCATTCATATCCCCCGTTGCTGGTTTATATGTAACATTAATTCTTTCTTTTGGTGATTCTGATTGTTTACTCATTTAATTTCTCCTATGTTAAGATTAAGTGCTTGTGAAATGTTTATTTTGCATAATTTTTCAAAAGCATTTTTTAGTCTGTTATTATTTATGCATTCTTTAAAAAAATTCTTTAAAATTAATGCATATACTTCTGAAGATAACTCCGGTTGCCATTCATCTAGATTATATTTTTCAATATATTTTTCAAGTTCATCAAGTAAAATCAAAGCCATTGTAAATTCTTTATTAGAAATAGCTAATTTACTTTGCTCTAAACGTATTTTGAATTTATCTTGCATACTTGAAGATAAATCATAATCTTTTTGTAGTTCTTCCATCGCATCCTTTATATTTTGTTTATTTATATTATTTTGTATTTCTACATTTTCTGTTTTTTTGCTCACTACACTTATTTTATTAATTGAAGTACTTTTTTCTTCACTTGAAATATTTAAGAAGTTTTTAGTTTCTTCACTTGCAAAAGCACTTTCATCTTTAAACAAAAGATCAGATACACCATTATTTGTATTAACAAAAGCTCTTACATAGTTCTTTATTTCTAAAGCTAATTTGTCCTTTTTTTGAGATATTAAAAGTTCATACGCTTTATAATGTCCATCTATCCAAAATGGTGATTTTTCAAGAGACTGTTGAATTAAAACAAATGCGTCATCATTTTTGTTCTCACTTATTAAGTCATCAATTTTATTAATATTAAGAGCTGAAGGTGGGTTTATAAAAGTGATATTTTTATTAGACTGAGGAAGTCCATCTGTATTTAACCAAGAAAGTAATCTTGTAATTTTAATAGCTCTTAAATCATAAGAATTCTCACTTCTATAATATTCATTTAACATAGATGCATGTTTTTTAAACAAAAAAAGTATTTTATTAGCTTCGTCTTTATTTGAAATATCTTTTATATTTAAAGGTTTGTCATTGTTAAAAGAAGCTTTCTCTTCTTTTTTTATTTCTATTTTTTCTGCTTTTTTAATTTCTATATTTTTACTAGGAGTAGGACTTACGTCAAGTTCTTCATCAAATTTTTTAATATGTCTTATTATTTTCCCAAAATAAATGCAATTTTCATCAAACATATCAATAAAAAGTTTTTGTAATGATTCAAAATCTTTTAATAAATCTTTTGGATTTAAAATATCATTCTTTTTTGTTTTTAAAATATCTTTAGATAATGATGCT
>JABSON010000062.1 GCA_013215915.1 Campylobacteraceae bacterium
AATAAAAAGTTTAAAAATGAATTCTCAAACATGATATTTTTAGAACTTATTAATAAATATACAAATATCTATTATTTAGATAATATTGATTTTTACATAGAAGATACAAATACAGCTATATTATCTATTCCATTTTTTAATCCATTTTTAGTAAATACAATAAAGAAGAAATTAGAAACATCTTTAAAAAAACAAACTTTTGATGAAATATATATAATAACTATTGGTACAGTAGATTCTTTCGAATGTGAAAACAAACAAATTCAAGTTCTACCCTTTTATGAGTGGGCTGTTTTATAATAATTATTTTTTCTTAATTAATCCTTTAGCTTAACTACGCTAGAATTGCGAAATTATTATAAGGATACCTATGGATAATAAAAGAGTACTTGTTAAATTTTCAGGTGAAGCGTTGGCCGGTGAAGCTGGTCATGGTATTGATACTACTATCTTAAATTATATTGCAGAAGAAATTAAAGAATTAGTAGACAATGGAATTGAAGTTGGAATTGTAATTGGTGGAGGTAACATTATTAGAGGTGTTACTGCAGCTGCTGATGGTGTTATTAAAAGAACAAGTGCAGATTATATGGGTATGTTAGCAACAGTTATTAATGGTGTTGCTATGCAAGAAGCATTAGAACATAAAGGTTTAAATGCAAGATTACAAACTGCCATTAAAATGGAACAAATTGCTGAATCTTTTATAGTTAAAAGAGCTCAAAGACACCTTGAAAAAGGTAGAGTTGTAATTTTTGCAGCAGGAACTGGAAATCCTTATTTCACAACTGATACAGCAGCTACACTAAGAGCTACTGAAATTGGAGCTTGTATGTTAATTAAAGCTACAAAAGTTGATGGAATTTATAATAAAGATCCAATAAAATTTCCAGATGCTGTAAAACTTGATGTAGTTACTTATGATCAAGCATTAGAAGATCATATTAAAGTTATGGATGATACAGCTATTGCTTTAGCTAAAGACAATTCATTACCAATTGTTGTTGCAAATATGAATGAAAAAGGAAACTTATTAAAAATCATTAATGGTGATTTTTCTAAGTGTTCTGTAGTAAAATAAATAAACCAATTAAAGGAATCTTATGAGATTAGAAGAAAGAATGGCTGACGCCTTAGACAAAGTAGATAACGATAGATATATTTTAGCCTTAGCAGTAGGTCAAAGAGCAGATGAGTTAAGTAAAGGTTCAAAACCATTATTAGAGAAAAATACTTTAAATATGAAGTATACTGATATTGCTATTGATGAAATTGCATCTGGTCTTCTTGTAATTGAAGGTATGGTTGACAAAGACTAAAAGATAAAGATTTTCTTTATCTCTTAGGTCATTCATAAATGAATACATTTATCAATAAAATTGGCCTAATCAACACTGTTGAAGATGCCTTAAAAGCTTTAGAAGAACAAATAGTCTTAAGTGATAAACTTAAGGAAATAATAACGTTCTCAACTCAAGCACATGAAGGGCAATTTAGGAAAAGTGGTGAACCTTATATAATTCACCCTATTCTTGTTGCCACTATTGCTGCGAACTACTCAAATGACGAAGATATTGTTGCTACTGCTTTAATGCACGATGTCGTAGAAGATACTAAATATAACCTTGACTTTGTTAGAAATCAATGGGGTGATGAAATTGCTCATATGGTTGATGGTTTAACTAAAATAGAAGAAATCAGAGAACATGAATTATCAAGTTCTAAATCAAAACTAAAGTCATCTGCACTCACTTTTAGAAAAATGTTAATAGCCTCAATCGATGATCCTAGAGTTTTAGTTGTAAAATTATGTGATAGACTACATAATATGTTAACACTAGGCTCACTTCCAGAAGAAAAACAAAAAAGAATATCTGAAGAAACTATGGTAGTTTATGTACCAATTGCTCATAGACTTGGAATTTCTACAATTAAAAAAGAATTAGAAGATTTATCATTTTTATATATTTATCCAAATGAATATAAAAAAATAGATGATTTTATTCAGAAAAATGCTCATAAAATAACAGTTACTTTTAATGAATTCATTTCAGCTACAAAAATGTTATTAGAAAAAAATGGTTATGATTCAAATAAAATAGAAATTAAATCACGTATAAAACATTATTATTCAATTTATATGAAAATGCAGCGAAAAGGTGTAAATATAGATGAAGTTCTTGATCTTTTAGCAATTAGAATTTTAGTTGAAAATGAAATTGATTGTTACAAAGTTATGGGATTTATGCACTTAGAATATAAACCTTTAATTGCTAGATTTAAAGATTATGTTTCGACTCCTAAAGAAAATGGTTATCAAACAATACATACTACTGTATTTTATAATTCTAAAATTCATGAAGTTCAAATAAGAACTTTTGAAATGAATAAAATTGCAGAATATGGAATTGCTGCTCATTGGAAATACAAGAATACTGCAAAAGTAGGTCCAAGTATGAATTGGCTTAAATCTTTAGAATATTCAAATGAAAATGTTGAAGAATTCTACCATGAAGCAAAACAAGATTTATTTTCAGAAGAAATCATTGTATATTCTCCAAAAGGTGGGATATTTACCCTACCTCGTGGCTCAACTGCTTATGATTATGCTTATATGATTCATACAGACGTTGGAAATAAAGCCAGTGAATGTTATATAAATAAAATTAAAAAACCTTTATTAACAGAGTTAAGTTCTTCAGATATTGTTTCTATTAAAACATTAGATCATGATATTCCAAGATGTTCTTGGGTAGATTTAGTAGTTACAAGTAGAGCAAAAAAACAAATTAAAATTTTATGTTCACATAGACAAAAAGAATTAAATGAATTATCTGGTCAAAATATAATGAATACAATTTTTTCACGATATAGTGAAAATATTATTAAAAGATATCCTGTTTCATCTTTACAGAAAATTCCTCAAGATTTAGCATATTTAAAACATGCAAAAAAAGTAATTGAGAGAAATATAAATAAAAAAGCTGGATTAGTTACAAGATTTAAAATGTTTACTTCAACTTTAAAACAATTTAAATTTGATAATATATTAATAGCATCAAATTTTTCTATATCTAAAATAGATTTTGATCATTGTTGTCATCCTAAAATGGGTGATGAAATTGTTGCTTTTAAAGAAGATTCTAAAGCTATAATTCATCATAAAATGTGTGATAAAGCATATACAAAAATAAAAGACAATGAACATATGCTATTCTCAAAATGGTTAGGTGATGCATATTATACTTATAAAATGGTTGTATCCTTAGCTAATACAAGAGGTGAGTTAGCTAAACTATTAACTCATATTTCACAATATGATGTATATATATTATCAATTAATTACGGAAGAGAAAAGCACTCATATAGACAATATTGTGATATTGAGTTTGAAATCAATAATCCAAACAGTGAAAAAGTTAGATTATTAATTGAGCAAAAGGCCAAAATTATCGACTTTTTTTCAAAAAAAGATGCCTATAAATAAACTTTAATCAAACAAAGGTATAATGGCAGATTAATTTATATTAAAGAGGTTATATGGAAAATAAAATAAAAGAAGCGTTAGCTGAGATAAAAAGAGGCTCTTTTGAAATTATTGATTTCGAAAGAATAGAAAAATTAATTAGAAAATTTTATGAAACTGGTAAAAACTTTTATGTGAAAGCAGGATTCGATCCAACTGCTCCTGATTTACATTTAGGTCATACTGTATTAATACAAAAACTAGCAACTTTCCAAAAGTTTGGAGGAATCGTTCAATTTTTAATTGGAGATTTTACTGCAACTATTGGAGATCCAACTGGTAAAAGTGAAACAAGAAAAGTTTTAAGTGAAGAACAAGTTCTCCAAAATGCTGAATCTTATAAAGAACAAGTATTTAAAATTCTTGACCCTTCAAAGACTGAAGTAATGTTTAACTCTAAGTGGTTAAAAGAATTAGGAACAGGCGGTTTAATTAACTTAGCTTCAAACTTAACAGTTGCTAGAATGTTAGAAAGAGATGATTTCTCAAAAAGATATGCATCTCAAACACCTATTGCTGTAAATGAATTTATGTATCCTTTATTACAAGGTTATGATTCTGTTGCTATGGATACTGATATTGAAATTGGTGGAACTGACCAGAAGTTTAATTTACTTATGGGAAGAACATTACAAAAAGCTTATAATTGTAAAAAACAACAAGCTGTTTTAATGATGCCTATTTTAGAAGGTTTAGATGGTGTTAATAAAATGTCTAAATCATTAAATAACTATATTGGTGTAACTGATAAAGCAAATGATATGTTTGGAAAAGTATTATCTATTTCTGATGTTTTAATGTGGAGATTTTATGAATTATTATCTAATAAATCATTAAAAGAAATCGAAGAACTTCAGATAGGTGTAGAAAATAAAACTTTACATCCAAAAGCTGTAAAAGAAGACTTAGCTTTAGAAATTGTTGATAAATACCACGGGGCTGGTGCAGGATTACTAGCAAAAGAAGAATTTTCAAAAGTTTTTGCAAAAAAAGACATACCTACAGATATGCCAGAATTTACTTTAGATAATGGAATTTGGATTTGTCAAGCTTTAGTTGAAACAAAATTAGTAAATTCTACTTCTCAAGCCAGAAGAGATGTTAAAGCTAATGCAGTATCTTTAAATCAGAAAAAAGTTACTGATGAAAAATTAAATTTGGAACCTGGTGAATATATTTTACAAAAAGGCAAAAAGAATTTTGCTAAAATAGTAATAAAGTAAAGGGCTAATTTTGAAAATAGGTAAATATGAAATTAAACATCCCATCTTTCAAGGTGGAATGGGTGTTGGTATCAGTTGGGATAAATTAGCTGGAACTGTAAGTAGTGAAGGTGCACTAGGAGTAATATCTGGTGTTGGAACTGGTTATTATGAAAATAAAATTCATGCAGGAAAACTAGTAAGAAATAAACCTAAAGATGCTTTGCATTTTTATTCAAAAGAAGGTTTAACTGCGATTATTAATAATGCAAGAAAAATCTGTGGGGATGCTCCTTTAGCATGTAATGTATTATATGCTTCAAATGATTATGGAAGAATAGTTACTGATGCATGTGAAGCTGGTGTAAATATGATTATTACAGGAGCTGGACTTCCTACAAATATGCCTGAGTTTACAAAAGATTATCCAGATGTTGCATTAATACCTATTGTATCATCAGCAAGGGCTTTAAAACTAATTTGTAAAAAATGGAAAAGATATAATAAACTTCCTGATGCTGTAATTGTTGAAGGCCCTTTAAGTGGTGGACATCAAGGTTTTTCTTATGAACAATGTTTTCAAGAAGAATTTCAATTAGAAAATATTATTGGACCTGTACTTGAAGAAGCCAAAAATTGGGGATCTATGCCTATTATTGCGGCTGGTGGTATTTGGGATAAAAATGATATTGATAAATATTTAGAAATGGGATGTGCTGGTGTTCAAATGGGTACAAGATTTATAGCAACATATGAATGTGATGCACATGCAAATTTTAAAAATGTATTATTAAATGCAAAAGCAGATGATATTAAATTATTTAAATCACCTGTTGGACTTCCTGCTCGTGGTGTTAAAACTAAATTACAATTTTCTATTGAAGATGGTACTGCTCCAAAAGTAGTATGTATTTCTAACTGTGTAGCTCCATGTCATAGAGGGGTTGAAGCAAAAGCAGTAGGATATTGTATCGCGGATAGATTATCTGCAGCTTATGAAGGTGATACTGAAACAGGATTATTCTTTACAGGTGCAAATGGATATAGAATTAATAATATTATTTCAGTTCATGATTTATTAGAAAAACTTACAAAAGGAGAATAAAATTATAAAACATTTTATTCTTTTAATTTTACTATTTAGCAATATACATTTATTTGCTGATGATTTAAATTACAAATACAGCTCTCTTAAGATGACATACTTAAGAGCTGTATTAGCTTCTGATTCTAATAAAGAAAAAGTTTATTTAGAAAAGATTATTGTATTAGGTGAAAAACTAAAACATGATGTTGGAAAATATAAATATGAATTAAAAAAACTTAATAAAACTACATCTTCTAAAAAAAAGACAGTTAAAAAAACTGTAAAAAAACCTAGCAAAAAAATTAAAAAAACTATAACAAAAGTTAAAGTCAAAAGAAAACATAAAGTTCTAAAAAAACACAAAAGTAATTATAATTCTAAATATACAATACAAGATGTATATGTTCAAGATAATATGATTATTATTGATTTTAATACTAGAATAACTTCTTCATATCTTACATTTTTTGAACAAAAATATTCAAGATTAACAAAAGATGTTTTCAATATCAAAGGAACATTTAAAAAAGCTGAAGAAACTAAACTTAAAATGAATAATGTTCAGAAAATAAGTATAGCTCAATATAAAAAAGATAGAATTAGAATTGTTTTATCAAATAAATCAAATCTAAAAACTTTATTTAGAATTAAAAAAAATAGAATTATAATAGAAGTTCTAAATATTCCTAGAAGTAAAACTAGAATTTCACCTATTATGAAAAAAAGATATTCATTTAAACGAAATAAAATAGTTGTAATTGATGCAGGACATGGTGGAAAAGATTCAGGGGCAATTGGACCTGGTAAAAAATATGAAAAACACGCTGTTTTAAAAGTTGCTAAAAACCTTTATAAAATTCTTAAAAAAGAAGGTTATAAAGTTTATATAACTAGAACTACTGATAGATTTATAAAAGTGAGAAATAGAACAATTTTAGCAAATAAAAAGAAAGCAGATATATTTATATCAATTCATGCAAATGCAGCTCCAAAATCAAAAACTTCATGGGCTAATGGAATAGAAACATTCTTTTTAAGTCCAGCCAGAAGTGATAGAGCTAAACGAATAGCTGCAAAAGAGAATAAATCAGACATGAGAAAAATGGATTATTCAACAAAAAGTTCATTTTTAACTATTTTAAATAGACCAAAAATTACAGCTTCTCAGAAATTAGCAATTGATGTTCAGAAAAATATTCTATATAGGCTTAGAAAGTCTTATAAGAATGTAAAGGATTCAGGTGTAAGAGAAGGACCCTTTTGGGTCTTAGTGGGTGCTCAAATGCCTTCTATTTTAGTTGAAATAGGATATATAACACATCCTATTGAGAGTAAAAGATTATATTCTAGAAAATACCAATTATTATTAGCAAAAGGAATAGCAAAAGGAGTTAACTCTTACTTTGCAAAAAATCCTTAATATCATTAAATAAATATTTTTGTTTTTCTCTTATTTTGGGAACATATTCTAATTCAAAAAACTTAACTTTTTGATTTTCCCAAGATAAATGTATATTATGAAGTTTATTTTCTTCAAACTTTTCATTAAGTCCTAAAATATTTTTTGCATTAACTAACCAAATACCAATATCTTTTTCTTTATTTAATTGTTCAAAATATTCTTCATAATATTTTTTTTCAACAAATATAGAACTTTCTTCTTCTACTTCTCTTTGGGCACAAACGTTGCTATCTTCATTTTTCAAAACTACACCTTTTAAAAAACCCCAAGACTCCCTACTTTTAACACTTTTACATAGAAGTATTTTTATATTATTCTTTTTAATTTTATATATACATAAACCATAGGCTTTTTTATGATCATTACTCATACTAACTCCATACTAAGATATAAAATTATAGGTAAGCTTTTATTAGATAGTGTTTAAAAAGCATTATTTAAGTAGATTTTTTAATAAAAATAATAGTTGAAAGAATTATCCAAATAAAGAAAGGAAGTAATATTGATAGTTCAGGTAATAGTATTCCCCCAAAACTTAGTTTATTTAACATAAAAAATAATCCCCAGATTACTAAAGTTCCAAATATTGAAGCAGTTGTAAAACTAGCAAAATTGAATGTTCTACCATTTGCACCAGCAAAAACAAACACTAATAATAGAATTGGAATAGAAAAATATGCTGATACTATTTCATAATATAAAGAAGCTCTTATTTGATCTGTATTAATATCTTGATTAGATAATAAAGATAAAGCAGAAACAGCATCTATAATTGAATATTTTGTTTTTGATTCATAAACAGTATCTAGAATTTTTGGTTTAAAACCTTCTAGCGTGTATAAAAATTTTTCATAAGAAATTTCAAGTTTTGAGTCTTCCCATGTAATATTTTGTGGTTTTTGAGTTACTTTAGCATCAAGAACATACCATCTATTATTTTGAAAAAAAGCTTTTTCTGCAACTATACTCTCAATTACATTTCCTTTTTCTAGTTTATAAATATGTATTCCTTCAGCTTTTTTTTCTAAAGGTAATAGTTTTTTAAAATATACAAAATAATCATTATATTTTAAAAAAATATCAGATTTAAAAGTCGTAAAATAATCACCATGTATAATTTTAGACTTTTGGTCATAAGAATATGCTAAAGGTGTAGCTTGCAATAAAAATAAAGATGTTAATAAAAAAGTAGAAACTTTTAAAATTGGTTTATAAATAAACTTCTTCTGAGCTCCAAGTGAATAAAAAGCTACTAATTCATTTGATTTAATTAATACAACAAGAGTTAAAACCCAAGCAAATACTAAAGAAAGTGGTAAAGTAATAGTAAGTGTAAAAAAGGCATTATATAAAAGATATAATACCTGTAAATTCGCAGAATCAGGTAATCTTTTTAAGATTTGTAAAAAATCTAGGCCTACAAAAAATAGTTCTAGAGAGAACAATATTATAAAAAAGTTTTTAAGAAATTTTGATAAAAGATATTTTGATATTAAGCTCATTTTACTTCAATGTGTATTTAGATTTTACTTCATCTATTTTTAAAGTTCTAAGAGCTTCTATAGATTTAATAATATGTGATATTATAGCTTCTAAATCTTTTAATTCTACTTTAGAGAAATTAGATAAGACATAATTAGCGACATCACTTTTGTTTTCTGGTTTACCAATACCTACTCTAATTCTAATATAATCTTTACCCATGTGAGCGTCAATTGATCTTAAACCATTGTGTCCGCCATGTCCACCACCAATTTTATATTTAACTGTCCCAAAGGGTAAGTCTAAATCATCATGAATAATAATCATTTCTTCATTTGCAATATCATAATAATCTGCAATTGAAACAATGCTTTTTCCTGATTCATTCATAAAAGTCTGGGGTTTTACTAAAAGTGTATTAGAAGATTTTGTAATATCAGCTACAAAGTTTGATTTGTTTATATTTGTTTTAACACTAAGGTTTTTAGTTATCTCATCGATAACTAAAAAACCTATATTGTGTCTAGTAAGTGAGTACTTACTACCTGGATTTCCAAGTCCTGCTATTAAAAACATTATTTAGCTTTAATAACACCTACAACTGGAACTCTAGGGTCTAAATAACAATCAATATTAGCTGGCATAACCATATCTCTAATTAAGATTGAGTGACCTGTATCTAATTTAGAAACTTCTAAATTGAAAGATGCTGGTAAGTTTTCAATTGTACATTTAACTGGTAATCTTTTTTTGTGAACAATGAATAAACCTTTGTTCTTAATTCCAACAGGAGTTCCTTCAGTTGTAACTGGTACAAAATACTGAGCTCTAACACCTGATTGAACAATCATTAAATCAACATGTAATAAATCAGAAGTCATTGGGTGTTTTTGGTACTCTTGAACAACTACTTTATAAGTAGTTCCTGCAATTGTTACGTCAAACGCGATGTTTTCTTTAGCTCTTAAAGCTTTAATAAATACATTTTTTTTGAAAGCGGCAGAAATATTTTCTAAACCTTTTCCATATAGATTAGCAATTAAATAACCTTCTTTTCTTAGTTGTTTAGTAGCTTGTTTATGTTTACTATCTCTTACGATACCCTCGATCATAATAATCCTTTTGTTTAATTTGTTGCGGATTATACATAAACTTATATAAATTGTAGTTTAATTAATAAATATTATTTAATGTTTTTAATATAAAAGTACAAAGATCTTAATTCTGCCGTAGTTAAAAAATAGGTAGGCATTATAAGTGAAGAATTTTTTTTAGCTCTTAATACTTTCGCAAACTTCTTGTAAGTAAGTTTTGAAATAGGAGGAATAGTAATTATTTTTTCTATATTTCCTTTATCTAAATATTTCGCAAAAATTTCTTTTTCTTTTGGATTTTTATGACATTTGATGCAGCCTACTCCTCTTGGATTCTTATATAACATTGCACCATATTCATACTTAGTAATAAAAGAATTATCAATTACTGAAGAATACAGAAAAGGAGACAAAATAAAAAACAAATAATACTTCAATCTTAACCTTTTTATAAAATTATTTTGGCTATTATATCCAAGAAATACCAAAATAAAATTAAAAAAAGGTTTATTCCAAATGAATATTCTAGATGGAAAAGCATTATCAATTAAAATCAAAGAAGAAGTTAAGTTTGAAGTTAAAAAACTTCAAGAAGATGAGCAAATAACACCTGGTCTTGCGGTACTTTTAGTTGGAGCAGATCCGGCAAGTGCTGCATATGTTGGAATGAAAAGTAAAGCATGTAGAGGTGCAGGTATATATTCACTTGTTCATGAAATGCCTGAAACTATCACTGAAGCTAGTATTTTAGATACAATTCATATGATGAATACAAACCCAAATATTGATGGAATTTTAGTTCAATTACCACTTCCTCCTCATGTAAATACTACATTAATTCTAGAAGCTATTGATCCTAAAAAAGATGTTGATGGTTTCCATGCTTATAATATAGGAAGAGTGACAACTAAACTTGACGCTTTTATTCCAGCAACACCTTATGGTGTAATGGAATTATTAAAAGAATATAATATTGATGTTAAAGGAAAAAATGCTTGTGTAATTGGAGCTTCTAATATTGTGGGAAAACCTATGGGTACTCTACTTTTAAATAAAGATGCAACAGTTACAACTTGTAATATTCATACGAAAAACCTTAAAGAACACACTTTATTAGCTGACATTATTTGTGTTGGTGTAGGTGTTGTTAATTTAATTACTGAAGATATGGTAAAAGAAGGTGCTATTATTGTAGATATTGGAATTAATAGACTTGATGATGGTAAATTAGTTGGTGATGTTGATTTTAAAAATGTAAGCAGTAAATGTTCATATATAACTCCTGTTCCAGGTGGAGTGGGACCAATGACTATTGCTATGTTATTAAAAAATACAGTAAAAGCCGCAAAACAAAGAAAAGAGAGATTAAATGCTTAAAAAAGCTTATGAATGGTCATCTTCATGGACAGGAACAATAGTAATTGTATTAACTATAATATTTTTTATAGCTCAAGCTTTTGTTATTCCTTCAGGTTCTATGAAAAATACTATGTTAATTGGAGATATGCTTTTTGTTAAAAAGTTCTCTTATGGAATTCCAACACCTAGAATTCCTTGGTTAGAAGTTAAAGTTTTACCTGATTTTAATGATAATGGTCACTTAATTGCAGCAGATGGACCTGAACGTGGAGATATTGTAGTTTTCAGATATCCACATGATGAAAAAATTCATTATGTTAAAAGAGCAATTGCAACTGGTGGAGATTTAGTTGCTTTAAGTCAAAAGAATTTACTTCTTCATTTAAAAGAAGGTGATGATTTTATTAAAAAGAATTACAAAGAAAATGAATATATTTCTTATGATAATAAATTATGGTTAGTTAATCCTTATAGAAAAGAACATCCTGGAATTCATAATGATCCAAGTGTTACTATGGACGGTTATCAACCTAGCAAATTATTCTCAATGTTACCTATTAAAGTACCTGAGGGTGAATATTTTATGATGGGTGATAATAGAGATCATTCTAATGATTCAAGATTTTGGGGAACTGTTAAATATAAATTTATTGTTGGAAAACCTTGGTTTATTTATTTTTCATGGGATGATAAAAAAGAAATTAGATGGAATAGAATGTTTAGAACACCTGAAGGCATTGAAAAAGACTTAATAGGTAAAGATATAAAGATTGAACATACAAAAGGAATTTATTAGTGAAATATTTTATAGCAGCAGATCATGCAGGTGTTGAATTTAAATCTTTAGTTAAAGAGATTTTTGAAAAAAGAGGACATGAAGTTATTGATTTAGGTCCTATGAATAAAGATAGAGTTGATTATCCTGATTTTGCAGCAAAACTATGTAAAGAAGTATTAGAAGATGAAAATTCTAAAGGTATTTTAATTTGTGGTTCTGGAATTGGAATGAGTATGGCAGCTAATAAATTCGATGGAATTAGAGCAGCTTTATGTCATAATGAATATTCAGCTCAAATGGCAAGAGAACATAATAATGCAAATGTAATTTGTTTAGGTGAAAGAGTATCTGGACTTGGGATGATTGAAAATATTATAAAAGCTTGGGATGAAACTGAATTTGCTTATGGTAGACATGAACAAAGAGTTGAAAAAATCAATGCTTTATATTCTTCTTGTAGAAAATAGTAAATATATAAGATTTAGATAATTTAAAATTTAAAGGATTAATCATGAGAGAACCTTGGGTAGCGTATGTTATTGTTGGTGGAGTTGTCGCTTTAATGATGCTTGGAAAGTTTATGATATTTTCAGGTGGAAATAAAAAAGATAAAAAATGATTAATCTTGGAGTTCTTAAATATACTAAGTTAATTCAAGTAGGAATTTATAGATTCCTACTTAAAACTCTTAATCCTAATATAAACACTTATACTTTTTTTAAATTAAACCCCTCATATAAAGAAAGAAAATGAAAAAAATAATACTAAATGTAGATGATAAAAACTTATCTGTGGTTTTAAATATTTTAGAAAATTTAAAACATGGTTTAATAAAAGATTTATCTGTCCAATCAGATTTAAATAAAAGTAAAGAAGTATATTCTTCAAAAAATGAAGATACTCATAATAAAAATAAATATTCTACTTCATCTGCATATAAAAAGAAATTATATAAAAATGAAACAAAAATACAATTTCAACAAAAGGATGAATCATTCAATGGTGGATCCATGCTTTTGCATTCTGCTTATATGCATTTG
>JABSON010000063.1 GCA_013215915.1 Campylobacteraceae bacterium
GAAGACTTAAAATTTATTCTTCTTTTTAGGGTCTTTCGCTGATAGCTTATGAGAAAAGATAGTATTGTTTTATCACTAAAAATTAAACTTCAGGTTAAAAGTTAGAGAGAAGAAATAATTATTTTATCTTCTAAAAAATAAAATATAATAGATTTAAGATATAATAGATTATATATAAGTCACATAAATATTTTAGATAAATAACAATATAAGAAGCCAAAGGAATGATATGAAGTATTTAATAATTTTATTGTTTTTTTTCACAAGTCTTTTTTCATTAAATATAGAGAAACAGAAATATTATAAAAACCAAGATATTACAAATTGGTATATGAGTGAAAAACTTGACGGTATTCGTGCTTATTGGGATGGAAAAGAGTTTTTAAGCAAAAATGGGAATAAAATTCATGCACCAGAATCTTTTTTTAAAAATATGCCAAACTTTCCTTTAGATGGTGAGTTATGGACAAAAAGAGCTGATTTTGAGAATATTCAAAGTATCGTATTAGATAAAAAACCTTCAATTCATTGGAATGAAATAACATATAACATTTTTGAAGCACCAAATTCAGAAGATGATTTCAAAAAAAGATTAGAAAAAATAAATTTATGGTTTAAATCAAATCCAAATTCAAATGTAAGAATAATAAAACAGTATGTATGTAAAGATAGAAAACATTTATATAGTTTTTTAAATGATATTATTAAAATGAAAGGTGAAGGAGTAATAATAAAAAACCCTAACTTACCTTATATTACAAAACGAACTTCAAATTCATTAAAAGTAGTTATGTTCCATGACATTGAAGGAAAAGTAATAAATATAAATTTTAATAAAAGTAATATAATGAAAAGTTTAGTTATAAAATTAGAGAATGGAGTTGTTTTTAATTTAGGAAATGGTTTTACAAAAGAACAAAGATTAAATCACCCCAAAATAGGAGAAATAGTTAATCTTAAATATTTTGGTTTTACAAAAAATAAAAAACCTAGATTTGCTTCGTTTTTAAGAGTAAGAAAAAAAGAGTAAACTCTTTTTTCTTATACTTTTAACATACCTGCTAAATTTCCACTTGAAAATGACCATTGAAGATTATATCCACCACAAGGGCCATCTAAATCAACAACTTCACCACAAAAGTATAAACCTTCAACTATTTTACTTTGCATAGTTTTAGGACTTATTTCTTTTAATTTAACTCCACCTCTTGTAATCATTGCTTTTTTAAATCCAACATGATCAGTAATAGTTAAAGGAGTCGAAATTAATATTTTAATTAAATTATCTCTTATTTGTCCATTAAGTTTTTTAAAAAGTAAGTCATGTTGTGCAGATACTATTTTACATAATTCTTTAAGAACAGATTCTGGTAATAGTTTTGAAAAAACTCCAATTACAGATAAGTCAGGCTTAATTTTCAGTTCTTTATTAATATGAACTCTTAAATCTTCTTCATTCATACCTTTTAACATATGAACTAAAATAGGAACTTCTTCATATTTTTCTAAAAATGGAGTAATTTCTCTAGAGAAATCTAAAACTACAGGACCTCTTATTCCTTTTGAAGTAAAAATCAAATCCCCTACTGCTTTTAATTTTTTAGCTTTTGGTAAATCTATTTTTAATACAGCCTTAGCAATTGTATCAGCTTTACATTCATTAACCCAAGTCTCTTTAGTTAATAAAGGAAGCATTGCAGGATATAAATCAGTAACTTGATGACCTAATTCTTTAGCAAAATCATAACCATCACCATTTGCACCTAGTACTGGAAAACCTAAACCACCAGTTGCCACAATTACTTTTGAAGATAAAAACTTAACAGCTTCATCACTTTTATTACATTGAACACCGACAATTTCTTCTTTTTCAAGTAAAAGTCTTAAAACTTTTGTTTCTAGAGATATTGTCACTTTTAATCTATTTAATTCATCTGCTAAAGCTTTTATAATTGTTGAAGAATTGTGAGTAACAGGGAATATTCTAAAACCATCTGGAATATGTGTTTCAACACCAATATCAGCTAAAAATTGAATTAAATCTTTATGATCTAATAAATTTAAAGCATCAGACATAAATTTACCATTTCTTCCAAAAGAATTCATAAAATCTGCATTTGATAAAGTATTAGAAAGGTTACATCTTCCACCACCAGTAGCTTTTAGTTTTGGACCTAATTTATCTAACTGTTCAAGTAAAAGTACTTTTTTTCCATCTCTTGAAGCTTTTATACCAGCAATCATACCAGCAGCTCCAGAACCTATTATTATAACATCGTATTGTATTTCATTCATATCGTATAATAACCAAAAGAACTTAAATTTATTTAGACTTGTTAATTTTTTCTAAACTTTTTTTCAATATTTT
Organism: Campylobacteraceae bacterium; assembly: GCA_013215915.1. Classification (GTDB taxonomy): domain Bacteria; phylum Campylobacterota; class Campylobacteria; order Campylobacterales; family Arcobacteraceae; genus NORP36. The sequence goes on from JABSON010000063.1 coordinate 2,369, forward strand.
ATTATTATAATCTTGTACAATTATTTGTGAATAAAATAACTGATTTAATTCCATAATAAATACAGCAATAAAAATTCCAATAGCTAATAAATAAATATCAGAAAACATTAAGATAAAAGATATTAAAAATAATGAAAGATTAATAGAAGCTTTTGTATATTTTTTTAAATAAAAATGGTGTAAACCAGTTATAAATAACCAATTTAAAACAGCATATGTATCAGGATCTTTTATTTCATTAGAAATATTATTGTAAAAACTTTTTTTACTTTCATCATCTAAAAGAAATATTTCTTTTCTTATTTTTTCTTCTTCTTTCTTAACATCATCTGAATTTAGCATTTATCTTCCTAAAGTAATAATAATTGCTTCTCTTGACCAAAATAAAAGGAATCGTTTTTTTTCAACAATTTGAAATACTACTTGCCAACCTTCAGAAGCTTCTTTATTTAACTCAATCTCCATTTTTTTAATTGGAATTCCTGAGGCACCTAAAAGAATTGTCCCAAGTCCACCTTCAACTATATGTATAATTTTATATTCTTTGTATGTCACTTTAAACCTTTACGATAATTAAAATTTTATAGACTTATTTAAAGATACTTCAAATTCAGCACCTTTATATTCTACATTTTCATAAGAAAATGAAATATTATTAACTTTTATAATTCCAGAAAAACTATTTTTTAATATATTTTTACACATATATAATCCAATACCTGTTCCTTTATCATCTTTTGATGTAACATGAGAGTCAAAAATTCTATCTTTAATTTCTTCTTTGACACCACCTGCATTATCTTTAATATAAATAATAATATGTTCATCATATCTAAAAGAGTCTATAAATATAATTCTTTTATAATCATATTTTACTAATTCATCAATTGAATTATTAATTATATTAATAAATACATGTATTAATTCATTTTTATATCCTAATAACTCTATTTTATTTAGATTTAGTATTACTTTAATATTATATTCTTTAATTCTTACAGATAAAAGTTTTAAAGAATCATTAATACAATCACTTAAATAAAAAAGTTTTTTAATTTTATCAGTAGCATAAAAGTTTTTAAAATCATTAATTGTCTCAGACAAATATTCGCTTGAATTCATAATTGAGTCAATACTTGAAGAAAAAGATTTATCATCAAGTATATTTAATTCTTTTTCTAATTTTAAAGATGAAGCACATACAGTAATAGTAGATAAAGGCTGTCTCCATTGATGAGCAATTGACTCAATCATTTCTCCCATAAGAGCCATTTTATTTTGTTGATTAACAATTTTATCTTGTTCTAAACTTTTTTCAACAGCTATTTTTACCTTTTTATCTAGTTCATTATTAAGGTTTTGTAAAGTTTTATTTGATTTCTTAATTTCATTTTGAAGTTCTATTTCAAGATCTGAAGATAAATTATGAAATTTTATTTGAAGTATCGACATTTCTTTATAACGTCTAAGAGAATAAAATAGTGCAACAAAACCAGAAATAAAGAATAAAAATAATATTTCATCAATCTCATATTTTTCATAAGCTCTCGTACTTTGAATAATTTCTTCAAACAAATCATATTGAACACAAAAGAAAAATGTAATAATTATAAAAATAATTGACCATAATAGGTCTGAAACTTTTGAACTTTTGATTTCTAAATATTCTTTATATTTTTCTTCAAATCCAAGCATTGATAAATCCTTTTATTGCATATATTATACTATTAATACATAAAATAATATTTTATTATGAGTTAAATTTGAGAAATAACTTTTTAATATATAAAAGAGAAGTAAATAATAGATTAAATCTATTATTTACCTAAGCAGAATGCGCCAAACATTACTTCTAACATTTGTTCGTTATCATAAGGTCTAGTAATATTTGAGATATGCTCTAAGGCTTCTTGAATATTATAAGCAAAAAATTCTAATTCACCAGTTTTTAAAGGTGCGTAAGATTCTTTTATATGATATAAAGTTTGAGATACGGCATCAACTTGTCGTTTTGAAATTAAAGTCATTTCATCACTATGAGTATTTGCATCCAAAATTTCTTCTATCATAGAAATTAAAGGATTGATATCTTCTTTTGTAGATAAATTTATAAAATCATTTAAAACTTTTGTATTAAATTTATTTTCTAAATCAGATTTATTTACAACTTTAATAATTTTTTTATCAGATGTTTTTTCTAATATTTCTAAAATCTTGTCATCTTCTAAATCTTTTTCATTAGAGTTATCAAATAAAGAGATAATAATATCTGCTTCATTTATTGCTTCTAAAGATTTTTCAATTCCTATTTTTTCAATTTCATCACTAGCTTCTCTAATACCAGCAGTATCAACTATTTTAATTAAATGAGTACCTATTTTTACACTCTCTTCAATTGTATCTCTAGTAGTACCTGCAATATTAGAAATAATAGCTCTGTCATAGTTTAAAAGTTTATTTAATAAAGAAGATTTTCCAACATTTGGTTTTCCAATAATTGCAACTTTAAAACCATCAATTAAACCTTCTCTTCGTTTAGAAGCTTCTAGAGTATTTTGTAATTTTATTATAATTTTTTCTAATTTTTCTTCTATTTTTTCTAAAATATCAGAAGGTAAATCTTCTTCAGCATAATCAATTGTAACTTCTGTATACGCTAACATAAATAAAAGATCTTCTCTTATATCATCAACAAATGATGATAATTCACCTTTTAATTGTTTTGCTAATAATTTAACAGCATCTTCACTTCTAGCTTCAATAATTTTAGCAATTGCTTCCGCTTGTGTAAGGTCTATTTTATTATTTAAAAAAGCTCTTTTTGAGAATTCACCAGGATTTGCTAATCGTGAACCATTATTAAGGCATTCTTGCATAATCATATTTGAAATTGCAATTCCACCATGACATTGAAACTCAACAATATCTTCACCCGTAAATGAATATGGATTTTTAAAATATATTAATAATGCTTCATCAATTACTTCATCATTTTTATTATATAAAGTACTTAATGTTGCAAATCTTGGTTTTAATTCGTCTCTTTTAGAAATTTTTAAAGCTATTTCTAAAGCATTGTTTCCGCTTAATCTAACTATTGAAACAGAACCTATTCCATTAGCTGTTGCTATTGCAACTATTGTTTCATCAAGCATTTTTACTCTTATATTCGTTTACTAACACGTATTTATCACCTTTTACATTTGTTTTTACTGCTACATATTTATCAGGAAATTCATCTCTTAATTTTTTAAGCGCTATGTGAACTAAAATACCATCTAGTGGTTTTGTTTTAAATGTTCCTGTTTCTTTTATTGTAACAATAACAGGGTTTAAATAATTATAGATTGATTCTTCTTGATTTTTTAGAAATTGAGCAACTTCTAATCTTAACATTAAAGAATATTTTTCATTAATCCAGTTAAAAAGAATATAAGATAAAGCTTTATATCTATATCCTTCTTTACCAATTAATAAAGCACAATCTGCACCTGAGAATTCAATATATAATGTTTCTTCATCATAAAAATCAACAATAATTTCATTTATATCATAACAAGTATGAGCAAACAATTCATTAACTTTGATTTTAACTTCATTAATAATATCTTCTTTATCTTTTTTAACAATAAGTTTTGATAACTCTTCATTTTCATCTTTTGAATAAAAATTATCAAAAATCTCTTCTTTAGAAGAAATTTTTGCTTTAGGGGTTATTTTTTCTTTTTTTGTATTTAAAGACTTTTCTTTTTTTGAAACAGCTTCAATCTTTGTTGAAACATCAGCTATTTTTAGAGTTGATGCTTTAGGTTTAGAAAAAGTATTATTTCTTGGCTTTTCTATTGGCCTATCTTTTAAAGATACTTTTATAATAGCCTTTTTCTTAAACAAGCCAAAAAATCCCTTAGTTGGCTGTTGTATGATTTCAATGTATAAGTCTGTAATTGAACATTCAAATTCGGCTGTAGCTAATTCGTAAACCTCTTCTAAACCTTGAGCTTCAAACTGTTTCATTTTAATTTCCTATTTTTTTGTAATTCTTTGTTTTTTAAATATTGAATTTATATAATATTGTTGAGATATTGTAAATACATTATTTATAAACCAGTAAAGAGTTAAACCTGCTGGGAACCATAAGAAGAAGAAAGTAAATACAATTGGTAACATTTGGAAAATTTTCTTCTGCATTTCATCTTGCATTGAATTTGGAGTAATTTTTTGTTGTAAAAACATAGAAGCACCCATTAATACTGGAAGAACAAAATATGGATCCATTTCAGCTAAATCATGAATCCATAAAATCCATTCAGCACCTTTTAATTCGATTGCATTTAATAATACTCTATAAATAGCAAAGAACACAGGAATTTGTAAAATTAATGGTAAACATCCACCCATTGGGTTAGCACCATGTTTTTTATAAAGTTCCATCATATGCATAGATTGTTTTTGTTTATCATCTTTATATTTAGCTTGAATTTCTTTCATTTTTGGAGCTAAATCTTTTAATTTTTGCATAGATACCATACCTTTGTATGATAAAGGAAATAATACAGCTTTAATTAAAATAGTTACAAAAACAATTGTCCATCCCCAGTTTCCAATAATTGAATAAATATATTGTAATAATAAGAACATAGGTTTAGCAATAAAAGTAAAGAAACCATACTCAATAACATCAGTTAATCCAGGATTTAATGATTCTAATACTTTAAAAGTTTTAGGTCCCATATATCCAGAGAAAGTAATATTATCTCCACCATGAATAAATGCTTGTGGATTTTCATCATTATCTGGTAATAAAGAAATTGCTAAACTTTGATTAAAGTTATAAATTAAAGTTGTGTAATATCTATCAAATGAAGATACAAACTTAATACCTGTATATGAAATATTTTTATCTAAATCACCATCAGAAGTTAATTCCATTACATCATCATTTTTCTTAACATAAATACCATGATCAGCATACATATCAGCTAATACATTTGGTCTAAATCCATTTGTTACAAAGAATTTAGCTTCGTTTGTACTAGTTACAGTTAAATCATAATGACCATCAGGATAAACAGTTAATACTTTTCTTAAAACTGTATCTTTTAAGTTTTGAGTTAAAATAATTGTTTGTTTTGATTTTGTAGCATCAACAATTGAAGAAGAAGCTTGAACAGATACTTTAAATGCTTCATCATTGATAGTTCTATTTTCAAATCTTACTTCTAAAGGTCTTAATTGATTTGATTCGAAAAGTTTAATTTGTTTTCCGTCTTCATCAACAAATTGTTTATCAATTAAAGTAACTTGAGCAACTCTACCTAAGTTATCAATTTCAATAATATTATGTTTACTTGTAATTGTAGTAATGATATCATTTGAATTAACAGCTTTTGAAGATAAAGATGAAATATCTTTAGACATAGATGAACTAGTCATATTCATATTTTGTTTAATTTCTGGAGCTTGTTTTGCTAATTCAATTTTTTTAGCAGCCTCACGTTCTTCTTGTTGTGGTTTTAATACTAAAAATTCATATGCAATGAAAAATACAAAAACAATTAATGTCATTAATAACATTCTTTTTTGCATGCCGTTATCCTGATTATTCATATTATTTCTTCTTCTCTTTCCACTCTCTATTTTTAATTACTAAAAATCGATCATGATTTATTGGAACTAACCAATAGATTATTTTTATTTTTTTAAATTTAATGTTCTTTTTTTTGTACATTTTAATTATTGGATAATCAAAACCACCATCAAAAAGTTGATTACATTTAAGGATTCGTGTTATTGTAAAATAAATCGCCTTAAATACACTGTTGTTTTCTAGTTGATCTAGTGCATATTGTGAACATGTTGGGTAATATCTGCACGAAGCAGGAGTAAAAGCTGAGATATATTTTTGATATAAACGAACTAAAGCAAAAATTATTCTTTTCATTTTAGTAAGTTCATTCTTGAGAAAGCAAATTTAAAGTCATTTAGCATTTGCTTGTATGTTCTATCTTTTAGAGTTTCTTTAGCAACAAAGATATACTTTCCACTAAGTAGTTTATTTTCATAACTTAGCATAACGGCTCTAAGTCTTCTTCTTGATTTATTTCTTAATACTGCATTTCCTACTTTTTTAGAAGTAACAAAAGCTAATGAGATATTTGAATCAGGCGAAAAAAAAGCGACAAACGATGGCGTATGCCACTTTTTGCCGCTTTTATATATTTTCTTAAAATCCCTAGAGTTATTAAGACGATATTCTTTACTTAGATAGCTAATCTTTTTCTACCTTTAGCTCTTCTTGCTTTGATAACTCTTCTTCCATTTTTTGTAGACATTCTGATTCTGAAACCATGTGTTCTTTTTCTTGGAGTGTTATGCGGTTGATATGTTCTTTTCATAAAAGTATTCCCTTTTTTTCATAATTATTTGCGGATTATATTTAATTAATCCTTAAGTTTTGTTTATATTGCTCTCTTATAATATTAAAATTATGATATTTTAACAATGACTTCATTTTTCAAGTAATCAAACTCTACTTCTGAACCCTCTTTTATTTTATCTTCTAAAATTAAATCTGCTAGTCTATCTTCAATTATTTCATACAATGCCCGTTTTAACGGTCTTGCACCATAAGTGGCATCAAAACCAAAATCTGCAATATATTCTTTTGCTGCTTTTGTTAAACGTATTGTAATACTTTTTTCATTTAACTTTACTTTAATGTGAGAAAATAAAATGTCAACTATGTTTTTTATTGCATTAATATCTAATTGTTCAAATATAACAATATCATCTAAACGATTTAAAAACTCAGGTTTAAAGTAGTTTTTAATTTCATTTAATACAGATTCTTTTCTTTTTTCTTTTTCAGGAATTTCACAAATTAATGAAGAAGCAATATTAGAAGTTAAAATTATAATAGTATTTTTAAAATCAACTGTTATACCTTTATTATCTGTAAGTCGCCCATCATCCAATACTTGTAATAAAATATTAAATACATCTGGATGAGCTTTTTCAATTTCATCAAATAAAATAACAGAATAAGGTTTTCTTCTAATTGCTTCAGTTAACTGTCCCCCTTCTTCATATCCTACATAACCTGGAGCTGATCCTACAAGCCTAGATACTGAATGTTTTTCCATATATTCACTCATATCAAATCTAATTAAAGAATCAACATCGTCAAATAAGAACTTTGATAAAGTTTTAGCAGCTTGAGTTTTTCCAACTCCTGTAGGCCCTAGGAATAAAAAAGAACCAATTGGTTTATCATCATCACTTAAACCTGCTTTATTTCTTTTAATGGCTCTTGAAATAGCTTTAAGAGCATCATCTTGTCCAACTACATCTCTTCTTAAAACATTCTCAATTTCTAAGATTCTTGACTTTTCATCTTTTAACATTTTATTAACAGGAATTCCTGTCCATTTTGAAACAATAGAAGCAATTGAGTCTTCATCAACACAATTTCGTAGAAGAGTACCTTCTTCTTGCATTTTTTCCCATTTTTCATCATTAATTTTTATATCATTTTGAAGTTTAGGAATTTCTCCATATTCAATTTCAGCTGCTTTTTCAAAATTTGATTCTTTTTTTGCAAGATTAGCAAGATTTTTTAAATTATCTATTTTAGTTTTTAAAACAGATGAAGCTTCAAATGTTTCTTTTTCATTTTGAAATCTAATTTCTAAGGCTCTTTTTTCTTCAGAAAAGTTTGCCAGAGTTTTTTTAATTTCTTCTAATCTTTTATCATTAGATTTTGATTTTTCCATTTTAATTGCTTCATATTCAACATTTAAGTTTTGGATATCTCTTTTTATTTTTGATAATACATTCGGTTCACTCTCAATTTGCATTCTTAACTCAGCTGCTGCTTCATCAATTAAATCAATTGCTTTATCTGGTAAAAATCTATCTGTAATATATCTATGTGAGAGTTTAGCCGCAGATACAAGAGCTGAATCATTAATATTTACATTATGGTGAGTTTCAAGTTTTTCTTTAATTCCTCGTAGCATTGCTAAAGCTTCTGGAACTGATGGTTCATCAACTGCAACTGGTTGAAATCTTCGCTGCATTGCTGTATCTTTTTCAAAAAACTTTCTATATTCTTTAAGTGTAGTTGCTCCAATTGTATGAAGTTCTCCACGTGCAAGTGCTGGTTTTAAAATATTCGCAGCATCCATACTTCCTTCACTTGCCCCTGCTCCAATAATGGTATGAATTTCATCAATAAATAAAATTACATTTCCAGCTTTTTTAACTTCATCAATAACAGATTTTAATCTTTCTTCAAATTCACCTCTATATTTAGCTCCTGCAATTAGAGCTGACATATCTAAAGTAATTACTTTTTTATTCATTAAAGATGTTGGAACATCATTTGCAACAATTTTTAAAGCAAGTCCTTCAACAATTGCAGTTTTTCCAGTTCCTGGTTCACCTAATAAAATTGGATTATTTTTTGTTTTTCTTATTAATATTTGCATCATTCTCGATATCTCTTCATCTCGTCCAATAACAGGGTCTAATAACCCATCTCTTGCTTTATCATTAAGATTAATACCATATTTATTTAAAGCATCTAGAGTATCATCGCTTGAAGCTGAATCAATTTTAGTCTCACCTCTTAAAGATTGAAGTTCTTTTTTTGCTTCAAGCAAAGATACATATTTTCCAAATACTTCTTTTATATTTTTATCATCAAGGTTTGCTAAAATCCAAGTATCAATTGCAATAAAAGAATCCCCCATACTTGACATTAAACCTTGTGCTTTTTCAAACGAATGCATAAGATTTTTTGATAGTTTTATATTTTCTTTTGTTAATGAAGAAACAGATACTAGTTTTGCAGCATTTGATTTTGTTTCAAGTTCAATTGCAGTTTTATCAATATTCATTTTATTTAATAATTGATTTAAAACAGAAGAAGTATTAGTTATTAATGCCCAAAACATGTGAATTACTTCAACTTCTTGGTTTTTATTATGTAAAGCTAAAGCTACAGACGAATCTAAAGTTTCTCTTAATTGATTAGTTAGTTTTTCAAATATATTATTCATTTTAATCCTTTTTAGCACTCTTTATACAATAGTGCCAAAATAATTATACAACTTTAGTCATTAGATGTCAAGTAGCAAAAAATAAGTCTAAAATGTTATAATAATAAATCAAAAATAAAGGACATAATTTGTTATGTGGAATAGATGAAGCAGGACGTGGACCAATTGCTGGACCATTAGTTGTTGCTGGTGTTATATTAAAAAAATCTTTAGATGACTTAAATGATTCTAAAGTATTATCAGAAAAAAAAAGAGAAAAGTTATTTGAACCTATCAAAGAAAATTCATATTATCATATTGTATTTACATCTGCTAAAGAAATTGATGAATTAGGATTATCGGCTTGTTTAAAAAATTCAATTGAAGAAATTATGGAAAATTTATCAGAATTCACTGATGATTTTTTAATGGATGGAAATACTTCATTTGGAATTGATCATTTAAAACATTTAATAAAAGCAGATGCAACAGTAAAAGAAGTAAGTGCTGCATCAATTTTAGCAAAAGTATCAAGAGATAGATATATGGTAAAAATTGCACCATTTTATTCAAATTATAATTTTGAAAAACATAAAGGTTATGGAACAAAAGCACATGTTGAAAAAATTAAAGAATTTGGAAGATCGGATGAGCATAGATTTACTTTTAAATTAAAAGCTTTAAACGAAGCAAAATAAATAGACTTAAATAACTTATGAAATCATAAGTTATTTAGATACTTCACCTATATGTTTTTCAATAGAATCAACTTTTCCTTTTAATCTGTGGTCATGACCATTTCTTATATCAAATTTCATTGTTGCAAATACTCTATTACAACCAAGAGAATCTAAAATATCATAACACTTAGCACAAAGTTCTAAAGCCTCAGACATCTTATTTGTTTCAATAATTGTAGCCATTGGCGTTAGTTGATAAGGATATCCACTAGATCTAATTAAAGCAATAACTTGAGATACATATTCACTCTTGCTCTCACCATGATCAGTTGGAAACATTGATAGTTCTAATAATACAGACATTAAAATCCTTGTTTTATTTTATTATAACAAATTATTATTAATTAAAATAACTTAAAGAATATCTATATCTAGAAATTTAAGATTATTTAGACTGTAAGAATTATAGAATTAGATGAGTAAAATTATATTTTTTTATTTAAATTATTTTTATTTTGAATAGAAGTGAAAATAAAGTATTAACTATATAGTACTAAAATTTGTGATACTAGTAGTAAAGCAGTATTAAAATCTATTCATATTGATACAAAAATAGTATTATTTAGGGGAGTATTTCAATTAATAAACAGTAAAAATAGAATGAAATTCTAATCAATAGAAGAAAACACTAAAAAAAGTGCAAAAAAAAAGCTTATATAAAAAACAACAAAGTTGAATTTCATATAAGCTTGTAAAAAATACTTAAATCTGGCAACGGCCTACGTTTCCGTCAAGGGGACCCTGCAGTATTATCAGCGATGAAGAG
>JABSON010000064.1 GCA_013215915.1 Campylobacteraceae bacterium
TACTGTAGATGTTGCGAATCAGGTTAAATTAGGAAAACTTGATATTTCAATAGAAAGAGAATCAAACAATCCTTCACTTAATGAATTAAGAGATGTTGTAAATGATATGCTTAAAGCAATATTTATAAATGTTTCAACTATTCAAAATGCATTAAAATCATTTGAAAATAATAATTATACTAAACAAGTTAATTCAAATTTAGTTAAAGAACAAATGAAAGAACTATATGAAAACATTAATACTTTAGGTCAAACTACTTCTACTGTATTTTGTAAGAATCTAACAAGTGCTTATTCTTTATTAAATTCATCAACACAATTATCAGATATTACAGATAACTTATCTGTATCTTCAAATAAACAAGCAGCTTCTTTAGAAGAAACAGCAGCTTCTATTGAGGAATTAACTGCAACTATGAATTCGAATGAATCTAGTATGGCAACTATGTCTGAGAATTCAAAAGAATTACAAAAACAAATTTCTTTTGGTCAAGATTTAGCAAATGATACTGTTAATTCAATGCAAGACATTAATAATCAAACTAAAGCAATTGAAGAAGCAATATCAATAATTGATCAGATTTCTTTCCAAACAAATATTCTATCACTTAATGCAGCAGTTGAAGCAGCAACAGCAGGTGAAGCAGGAAAAGGTTTTGCAGTAGTTGCACAAGAAGTAAGAAACCTAGCAAGTAGATCAGCAGAAGCTGCTAAAGATATTAAAGAACTAGTACAAAATGCAAGTGTAAAAACTGACGAAGGAAAAGATATTGCAAACAGAATGATTAACGGTTATATTAATTTAAATAAAACAGTTAATAAAACAGCAAGTATTATTGAACATGTACTAGTAAACTTTAAAGAACAAATAGCAGGAATTGATCAAATTAATAATGCTATATGCTCATTAGACCAAATGACACAAGATAATGCACATATTGCAAATAATGCTAGTGAGATAGCTAATATAACAGATCAATTAGCAAATGATATAGTTAAAGAAACAATGAATAAAAACTTTATTGGAAAAGAAAAGATTCATCAATAAAAATATCTACTTTTAACAAATAATATAATAGACTTCGTAAAATTATTATGTTACTAAGGAATAAGAAAAATGAGTTTAAAACAGTATTTAATTACTGATCCAAAATATTATGGAACAAAAGTTTTAGATTTTGAAGATAAACTTGATTATGTATTAAAAAATAATCAAGTTGATATTGCATGTTTTAGAGATAAAACATCTGCAAATTATAAAGAATTAGCAAAAGCTTTTATCCATATATGCAAGAGTAATAAAATTGAAACAATATTATTAAATGAGAATTATTTATTAGCAAAAGAATTAGGTGCATCCGGTGTTCATTTAACATCCGCACAATTTGATTCGATAAAAGAAGTTAAAGATTTAGATTTATTTGTAATAATTTCTTGTCATAATGTATCTGAAGTTGAAAAAGCTCAAAAAAGATATGTAAATGCAATTACTTATTCACCCATATTTCAAACACCTAACAAAGATATTCCAAAAGGTGTTGCAAAACTAGCAGAAGTATGTAACATATTTGATATGCATATTTTTGCTCTTGGGGGAGTCATTACAAATGACCAGATTAAAAAGATTGAAAATACTAGAGCTTCTGGTTTTGCATCAATTAGATATTTCTGCGAAGCATAAGAAAGTATTTTTTTGTGAAAATTAAAGTATATGTTTAATTTTCACAGAGTCTTTATTTAAATATATAATATAAGTTTCTACATTTTTTGTATCAAAAATATCACATATAGCTTTTTTATAATGTCTAATTTGTTCTTCATGCATTAAAAGTTCTTCTTTACCTGTTTTATAATCACAAATAATAAATCTATCATTTTTAAATAATAATAAATCTAGAATTTTAATTTCATTTTTATACATTACAGATTGTTCTGAAATAAATTTAGAATCTTTAATAATATTTTTAAAATCATTATTAGATATTAAACTAGCTATTCTATTTTCTATATCTTCAAAATCACCTTTTTTAAGATAATTTGAATATCTTGATTTTGTCAAAGCAAGTGAATAATCTAAAGAAGACTTATCAAAGTTTTCCATCATTTCTAAAGTATAATGACAAGACAGTCCAAAATATTTAGCCTGAAGTGAGTATTCATTTTCACTCTCTTTTTTTATTTGTTTATCTTGTTTTCCTAAATCCATAGGGGAATAAGATACTTTAATAACTTTCTCTTTTGTTTTTTGCACAATTTCTTTTGTATGCAAAGTACCATTTTTAATTGTCTTTAAATTTAATAAATCAAATACAGATGTATCTGTTTTTTTAAATACAAAAAGATTATTTTTAGCTCTAGTCATTGCTACATATAAAATATTTAATTCATCATCAAATGATAAAAGTTTTTCTTTTTTTAGGGCATCTGCGTAGTTTTTATTATAATGTTCAAAATTAGGTAATTTATAATATAAATTTTTTAAAGATACTTCATCATATTCAAATAAAAGTGATGATCTATCTGCATTTTTTCTTTTTATTCTATCAAGTAAAAATACTGTATCAAACTCTAAACCTTTTGATTTAAAAATAGTTAAAATTTGTAAACCATTTTGTTCTTTATTTTCAATAGAAGATTCTAATTTATCAATTTCATATACAAAAGATACAATGTTTTTATAAGCTTTTGCTAATTCAATTAGTTTAATAACATTATCATCTAGTAAATTTAAATATTTAGCCGCATACATAAGATTTTTTGATAAATTAGCTTGAATATCAATTTTCAACTCTAAATCAACTAAAGGTTTAAGACCCACAAGAGCGTGTAAATTTTCTTTATAAATATCTTCTTTAAAATATAAATATTTAATAGCATTTATTAAAGCTTTTACATTTTCTTGATTTGTAAGTCTTGAAGTCATTTCTGTTGAAATTTTAATATTTGGAAACATAAGTTTTAAGTATGAATATAAAGATAATACATCTGCATTTGTATAAGTTAAAATAGCAACATCATTTATATCAACTCCATTTTGAAGTAAATAAGATATTTTAGAAGCTACAGTCGTAAATTTATCATCACCACTTAGGGCTTCATCTTCAATAACTTCTATATACCCATCTGAGTTAATTGATTCTTGTCTTGAGTATTCATAATTTTTAATATTTAAAAAAACTTCATTTACAAAATTTACAATATTTTCTTTTGATCTATAGTTAGTATTTAAATTATCAACTTCAATTAAAGGAAAACTTTTACTTACATAATCAAATAATTCTCTTCTCCCTCCTCTAAATCTATAAATACTTTGTTTAGTATCACCCACGTAAAAGAAAGTTTTAAATTCACTTGAAGAACCTGATAAAATCTCTTTCATTAAAGGCTCTAGAATTTTATACTGTAAAATTGAAGTATCTTGGAATTCATCAATCATCATATGTTTATATTTTGCATCTAATCTAAAATATAAAAAGTCTTTTTCTATTTTATTCTGTAATAAATCATATACTAGATTTGAAATATCATTAAATTCTAAATAGTTCTTTTTATTGTTATATGATCTTTTAAAGTTTACAAATATTTTATATAATTTAATTAAGTTAGCTAAAGAATATGTTGATTTAAGTTTAAAATATATTTCTAATTGTTCTTTTAGTTTTAGAAATGAATTTTCCATTATTTCATTTGTACACTTTTTAAAAAAAGAATACTCACTTGTTGACGTTTTATTTAACCAAGTTTTTTTAACTAATTCATTAAAGTTAGTAAAATCTACTGCTTTTTTTGCAGAATTTGAAGCCACATCAGAATCTAGAACTATTTCTTTTATTTGATATGCATATTTCATTAAATCATTTTTAACTGTATAAATTAATTCTTCTTCAATATTTAGAACTTCATATTTTTCGTTTTTTTCATATAGAACTTTAAATAAATCAAATATAGAATTATACTTTTTATTTTCAAATAATGAAAACTTTAATAAAAGTGAAAATTCTTCTTCACTTAGAGAATTTAAGAGTTTTAATGAAATATCATCTAAATCATCTTCTTTAATATCAAAATCATCACTTATTCCAATATATCCACAGAATTCTCTTAGAATTTTATTAATAAATTTATCAATTGTATAAATTGCTAAAGAAGATCTTCTGAATTTTTTTAATAAAAGAATCTTTTTACTTAATACTTCTTTTTTTGATAAGTTTGATTCTTTCATTATATTTTCTAAATATATTTCATCATCACCTAAAGTTAACAAAGTATTATAGATTCTCTCACTCATCTCTGAAGCAGCTTTATTTGTAAATGTTAAAGTTAAAATTTCACTTGGAGAAGCGTCTAATAATAACAAAGAAATGTATCGTACTGTTAGGGCAAAAGTTTTTCCAGAACCTGCACTTGCTTTTAATGCTAAATATTGTTTCATAACTGTGTTTAACATATTAATTCTTTATTTTAAGTAAGATTTATAATTTATAATGATTTTTTTATTATTTAACTGTTACAATAGAAAATATTTTAGTAAAAAATAAACTAATGAAGATAATTAATGAAAACCAAAAACAAAATAATTCTTATGATTCTAGGCGTCTCAGTTCTTATGTTTTTAATACTAATTTTAAACATATTATTCAATTTTAGATCTTATGGTATTAATAGTATTGATAATAAAGCAAAAATATTATCACAAACAATTAAACATGCTTTAACATCTCAAATGGTTAATGGTGTGATTAAAGATCGTAAATTATTTTTATCACAAATAGAAAATTTAGAACATGTTGATAAAATATGGTTAGTTAGGGGACAAAAAGTTATTAAACAATTTGGCTCTGGTTTTACAAATGAAATAGCAAGAGATGATGTAGATAAAAAAGTATTAAATACAGGTGAGAGTATTCAAATTATTTCAGAAAATATATTCTCAAAAAGTACGTATAGAATTACTATTCCTTACAAAGCTACAAAAGAGGGTCCAATAAATTGTTTGTCCTGTCACAACGCTAGTGAAGGTGATACTTTGGGAGCAATTAGTATTGAGTTATCAGCTGATAAAGCAAAAAGCATGGGAATGCAAACTGTTGTTAATACAGTAATTATATCTTTATTAATACTTGTAATGATTTTAGTATTTATACATAAAATTATTTCTCCTTTTTTAAGTATATTTGAATCTATTAAACATGTAATGGGGAAAGCACAAGAAGGTGATTATTCAACAAGAATTGCTTATACAAAATCTGAAGAAAATAATGATGTTGCAAGATGGATAAATACTCTTTTAGAAAAACTTCAAATTACTTTAGCTGATATTGATACAAATATTAATGTATTTTTAGAAAAAGATAAAAATGAAGATAAAGATCCTTTATTAAAAGTTAAAGCTTCAGTTTCAAGATTATCAGAAATATATAAATTTAGAACTACTATTGAACAAGATAGATCTTTAGAGCAAATATATATTAGATTAGCAACAATTATAGATAATAAATTTCATTTAAATAATTTCTCATTTTATGAATCAAGTGTAAATACAGGAGAAATTAAATTAGTTTATTCAAAAAATAAAACAAGATGTAATGCAGTTGAACATGGATGTAGAGCTAATAGAACAAATACAGTAATTGATTCATGTTCATTTAATGAATTATGTTCAGGTTATGATAAAACAGATGGTAAAACAGATGATTATTTATGTATTCCTTATTCAATTTCTAATGAATTAGATTTAATTATATCAATAATATCAGATTCAAAAGAACAAAGCCTTACTATTAGAAATAATTTTGAATTAATAAAAGATTATATAGTTGCAATTCGAACTGAAATTATTTCAAAAAAACTTATGAATACTTTGGAAAAAAGCGCAAATACAGATCCTTTAACTGGTTTATATAATAGAAAATATTTAGTAGAATCTATAAATAAAATTAATTCTCAAGCTTCAAGAGTAAAACTTGATTTTGGAGTATTAATGGTAGATATAGATTTCTTTAAAAAAGTAAATGATACTTATGGCCATGATGTTGGAGATAATGCTATTAAAATACTTGCTGATTCATTAAGAGAAACAACAAGAAACTCAGATATATTAGTTAGATTTGGGGGAGAAGAGTTTATTATTTTATTATATGACTGTAAAGAAGAAACTATTAGTGAAGTAGCTGAAAAAATTAGACTTAATTTTATGAGTAAAATAATACCAGCAGGTTACGAGACTATTTCAAAAACTATATCAATTGGTTCATCATCTTTTCCAAATGATTCAAAAGATTTAGATGATTGTATTAAATTTGCTGATTTAGCTTTATATAATGCTAAAAATACAGGTAGAAATAAAGTAGTTAAATATATAAAGGATTTTTCAAAAAAAACTCCTACTTAGAAGATAAAAAGCTAAGTTTATGTACAATTCCTTATATTAAAAAGTATATAAAGAAGGTATATGGAATGAAAAATAAATACAATAAAGTAGAAACTTTACTTGATGCAATTCCTCATATTAAAAAGTTTTATGGAAAAACTCTTGTAATTAAATATGGAGGATCTGCTCAAACTTCTCCTGAACTGCAAGAAAAATTTGCTCAAGATATTGTTTTATTAAAACTTGTTGGAATGAATCCTGTAATTGTTCATGGTGGAGGTGCCCGAATTTCTGAGTTATTAGAAAAACTAGATATTAAATCAGAATTCATTAATGGCCAAAGAGTTACATCAGAAGAAACTATGAGAATTGTTGAAATGGTTTTATCAGGTGAAATTAATAAAAACTTAACATCTTTATTAAATTATCATGGAGTAAAAGCTATTGGTATTTCAGGAAAAGATTCTGCAATTATAAAAGCACGTGCAAAAGATTATGGTAAATTTGGTTTTACAGGTGAGATTACTGAAATTAATGCTAAAGAAATTAATGCTTTAATAAAAGAAGGTTTTATTCCTGTTATTGCTCCCATTGGAGACTCTCTTAAACCAAATCATCCAGGTTTTAATATTAATGCAGATCTTGCTGCTTCAAGAATAGCATCTGCTTTAAATGCTCAAAAAGTAATCTTTTTAACTGATATTGTAGGGGTATTAGATAAAGATAAAAGATTATTACACTCTTTAACCGAAAAAACAGTAAATGAATATATTAAAGATGGAACAATTTCAGGTGGAATGATTCCAAAAGTTAATTCTTGCATTGAAGCTATTAATAATGGCGTAAATAAAGCTCATATTATTGATGGTAGAGTGGAACATTCACTTATATTAGAACTATTCACTTCAGATGGTGTAGGAAGTGAATTTATAAAAGAAGAAGATACTACTAATAATAGTATTAATATTGAAAAATTATTAAAAGATTAAAAGGAAGAATATGAAATTTATAGAAACAAGAGGAAATGATGGTATTTTAGAGAAAAAAGTAAACTTCTCTCATGCTATTTTAAATCCAAGTGCTTCATTTGGTGGTTTATTTGTACCAGAATCTTTGCCTTTTTTAGGTGAAGAATTCCTTAATGAACATTTAGAATCTTCATATAAAGATTTAGCTTTAGATTTTTTAAAAAAATTCAATATTGATATATCTGATGAAGAATTACAAAAAGCAGTAGATTTGTATGATAATTTTGATGATAAAAATAATCCTTGTCCCTTAGTTAAAATTGAAAATGATTTATTTGTTCATGAACAATACCACGGACCAACAAGAGCTTTTAAAGATATGGCTTTACAACCTTTTGGATCAATACTGTCGTCACTTGCAAAAGAAAAAGGTGAAGAATATTTAATACTAGCTGCAACTTCTGGTGATACAGGACCAGCTGCTTTACATACATTTAGAAATAAAGAAGGAATTAAAGTAGTTTGTTTATATCCAGATGGTGGAACTTCTGATGTTCAAAAACTTCAAATGGTATGTGAAGATGCTGATAATCTTAAAGTAATTGGAATTAATGGAAACTTTGATGATGCACAAGCTGCATTAAAAAAACTTCTTGCTTCACAAAGTTTTAAAGATGAATTAAAAAAAGATGGTATTAAACTATCAGCTGCAAATTCTGTAAACTTTGGAAGAATTATATTTCAAATAATTTATCATATTCATTCTTATATTGAATTATTAAGACAAAATGAAATTTTTATGGGCGAAAAAATATATTTAATTGTTCCTTCTGGAAACTTTGGTAACGCATTAGGTGCTTATTATGCTCGACTTATGGGAATTCCAATTGAAAAGATTTTAATTGCTTCAAATGAAAATAATATTCTTACTCAATGGATTAATACAGGTATTTATGACATTAGAGATAAAGAACTTAAACTAACAACTTCACCTGCTATGGATATTTTAAAATCATCTAATATTGAAAGAATTATATTTGATTTATTTGGACCTTCACGTACAAAAGAATTAATGTCTGATTTAAATGATAAGAATATTTTCACTTTAAATGAAGAAGAAATGAAAAAAGTTCAAGAAGTATTTTCTGCAGTTAACTCTGATGATTCTTATGCTTCTAAAACAATTAAAAAGTACTCAAAAAAATCTTATATAATGGATCCTCATACTGCTACTTGTTTAAAAGCATATGAAGACTTAAAAACAAAAGATTTAAAAGCTGTAATGTATTCTACTGCTGAATGGACTAAGTTTTCATCTACTGTTTTAAATTCTTTAAAAGAAAATGAAAATAAATATTCGGATAAAGAAGCTTTAGAAATTATTTCAAAAGATTACAATATGAAAATTCCTAGTTCAATTAAGTCTTTATTTTCTGCAAAAATTAATCACAATACAGTAATTAACAAACAAGATATAGAAGAAGAAATCACAAAATTTATTAGAAAATAATTTTTCTTATATGATAATAAGTCCCAAAGTTTGGTGCTTATTATCAATTCTCCTAAAAAACAGCACATAACAAATTAATTTCCTTGCATTTGACTTATATCATATAAATTTAAGCAACATTTAAATATAATGGTAAGTATTTATTTTAAAATAAGGAAGATAAATGTCTAAAGAAACTAATAGACGAGATTTTATTGGTTATTCATTTGCAGCTGTTGCAGCTGTTGGTGGTGCAGCATCATTAGTAGGTATGAAGAGAGCGTGGGATCCGCTACCTAGTGTACTATCTGGTGGATTCACTACTATTGATTTAACTCCAATAAAAGCAGGAACTCCAGAAACATTCGAGTGGAGAGGTAAGCCAATTTTTGTACTTAAAAAGTCGGCTGATATGGAAGATTCTGAGAGAGACTTAAAAATTGGAACTGATAGATTTACAGTTGCAATTGGATTATGTACTCACTTAGGATGTATTCCAGCATGGAAAAAAGATAAATGGAAATGTGCCTGTCACGGGGGGCAATTTTCGCCTAGTGGAAAGCAAATTTTTGGTCCTCCACCAAGACCATTTGATTTACCTCCATTTACAGTTGAAGGAAATACTATCGTTTTAGGTAACGCAGGTCCAGAATTCAAAAAAATTGCTGCTTACTTAGCAACTCAAGTTTAAGGGGTTATTAATGGCAAAATTAACAAAAGCAAACTCTCTTGGAGAGTGGTTTGACCAAAGGTTAAATACTACACAATTCACAAAAGTTATGATGACTGAGTACTGGATTCCAAAAGATATTAACTTCTTATGGGCAATGGGTGTTTTATTAGCTACGACTTTCGGAATTTTAATTATTTCTGGTATTTTCTTAATGATGTATTATAAACCTGATACTGCATTAGCATTTGACTCTGTTAACTATACAATTATGCAAGAAGTTGCATTTGGTTGGTTATTTAGACATATGCATGGTGTTGCAGCTTCTGTAATCTTCCTTGTTATTTATATACATATGTTTACAGGAATTTATTATGGTTCTTATAAACAAGGTAGAGAAATGATTTGGATTTCTGGTATGTTATTATTTATGACATTCTCAGCAGCAGGATTCTCAGGATATATGTTACCTTGGGGACAAATGTCTTACTGGGCAGCAATGGTTATTACTAACTTATTTGGTGGAATTCCAATTATTGGTGATGCACTTGTAGTTTGGATTAGAGGTGACTTTAATGTGGCCGATGCAACTTTAACTAGATTCTTTATGTTACATGTATTTTTATTACCTATTACTATTATGGGACTAATTGGATTACACTTTTATACATTAAGAATTCCTCATGTTAATAATCAAACTTCTGAAGAATTAGATTATGATTTAGAAGCACAAAAATATTTATCTGGAAATAAAAAAGAATCTAAAGTTATTCCATTTTGGCCTGTATTTATCTCTAAAGATTTTGCAGTTCTAGGTGTATTCTTAATATTCTATTTTTATCTTGTATTCTTCCATTATAATTTTGCAATGGATCCAGTTAACTTTGATCCTGCTGATAATATGGTTACTCCTGCGCATATTTACCCTGAGTGGTATTTCTTATGGTCGTATGAAGTATTAAGAGGTTTCTTCTTTGATATTGCTGGTGTTAAAGCATTTGATATTGGATTAGCAGCATTTGGTTTCGCCAATGTAGCATTCCTATTATTACCATTCTTAGATAGAGATACTAAAATTTTACCAGCTCACAAAAGACCTATGTTCTTTATTTGGTTCTGGGTATTAATGGCAGATTTAATTGTACTTACTGTTTACGGAAAACTTCCTCCTACAGGTACAAATGCTTGGGTTGGTTTTTACGCAGCCGTAGTATTCTTATTAATTTTTGCTGCATTACCATTTGTTACAAAAATGGATCAGAAAAAAAGAGGGGATAAATAATGAAAGAATTAAAAGCACTAGCTGTTGTAGTTGGATTAACTCTTGTAATGTACTGGGGTGTTGAACCTTATGCGCATCACGAAATGCATCCTACTGTAGAAGCAGCTGATTTTCAATTTAAAGATCTTGATGGATTAAATGGAGCTAAAGGTAACGCTGAAAATGGTGCTACTTTAGTTGCTAATAATTGTACTGCATGTCACTCTATTGAAAGTAAAGGTTTTCCATCATTTATGGATAACGCTGCTAATGGAGCTGCATATGGTGTTGTTCCACCTGATTTAGGTTCTGCTGGAAAATTATATGACGCTAATTATTTAGCTGCATTTATTAAAAATCCTGCAAAAGCTTCAAAAACTGAACATAAATACGAAGATGGTAAAATCCATCCTATGCCTAATTTCGATTGGATGCCTGCTTCTGATATAGCTGATATGGTAGCTTATTTAGGATCAATTGCACCAAAAGAAATGACTAATAAAGAAGCATTTACTGATGCTTGTTTAAGATGTCATGGTATTAAATATGCAGATATGAAAGGTGGCTCTATGGCTGCTAAAACTCCTGCTGCTGATATCAAACATTATATGGGTAAAACTCCACCTGATTTATCTCAGTACATTAGATCTAGAGGACATGAATATTTAGAAACATTTATTAATAATCCTCAAAAACATCTTGAAGGTACAGCAATGCCTAGAGTTGGTCTAACTGAAGAAGCTCAAAAACAAGTTATTACTTATATGGAAGATATTGGAGATTCTAAAAAATCTGAGAGAGAAGAATTAGGTCCTAAATTCTTAATCTACTTAGTTATTTTTGCAATTTTTGCTTTCTTATGGAAAAATTCTAAATGGAGAGATGTTCACTAGAACTTCACTCAAATTTAAAAAGGTTTATAGTTCAATCTATAAACCTTTTTTTATGCCAAAAATCTATATAAAGAAATACTAATCTATTTTATAAGAGACTACTTATGTGTATTAATTCATATTTTATAAGGCTAAATAATACTAGCACTATCTATAGAAAAAGTATATTTTTGTACCTAACTAATACAAAATTCTTTAAAAGAATATCATTAAATGTTTATGCATTATTATATTTAAGAGAATAGAAGATTTTTATAAAATCGAGAAAATAGATTTCAAAGTCATTTATCACTTTTAATAAATGATATTTTGGTCATACCAGTAACAACATTAATAATAGATGTATATCTACTAGGGCATTGTAAAACCCATTCAAAAAGTTTTATAAATTCATCTAAATCCTCCAACTTTCCAGGAAATGGATTTCGATTTGTCAATTTCTCCCATATTTGAGATTTAACTAAATCGTCCGAAATTCCATTTTTAAAAACATAGTAAGGATTTAAATTTTCTCCAGTTTTCTTTATTTTTTCGTAATAAAATAGTATTGCCCACGATTTTTCTGGACTAAATATATTATCAGTTTAAATTACCATGAATTTATAAACTCTTTCCGTTTCGTAATAAAGTATTACTGTATACGATTTTTCTGGATTAAATATATTATCAGTTTAAATTACCATTACTCTTTCTGTTTCGTAATAAAATATTAATGTATACGATTTTTCTGATTAAATATATTATCAATTTTAATTACCCCACACACCTTTTTCTTCGGTTTTCATATTTTACATTTGTTTGTCGGATTTAAAATAATACCAGCCTTATTAATTTTTCACACAACAATCA
>JABSON010000065.1 GCA_013215915.1 Campylobacteraceae bacterium
AGATTCATTCATAATAAATTATATCATAAGAGACTTATGATTGTAATTCTCCACCTAAATTAGCAAATAGTAATAAATTAGCAATAGAAGATGCTCTATCTGCAGTTTTTTCTAATTTTCTAAAAGATGATAATAGATCAAAATAATCTTTTGATAATTCTAATTGTTTTGAAATAAGTTTTAATATATTTTTTTCAATCATAGAATATAAATCATCAGTTTTACTATCTTCTACTATAACTCTATTATAGTTTTCTTCAATTGTTTGTTCATCATTATTTTCAATCATTGAAATTGTTATTTCTAAAGCTAGTGTTGAAGCTTTAAGTAAAGGAATAACATATTCTAAAATTGCAGATGTATTTATATCTTCACAATAAGATCTTCTAAAACCTTTAATAAATGATTTAGTATTTGAGCCTGCTCTTAATAATTCATTTGTAATTTTTAAATATGCAACCATTTGTCTTAAATCTCTAGCTTCTGGTGAATATAAAGCTAAAGTTGTAACGATTAAATTATCAATTTCATTTGATTGAAGAATTAATTTTTTTACTGGTATTGAAATATCACTTAATTTATCTATATCATTGTTTTTTAATGCAGTTAATGCATCTTTGTTAGCTTTTACAACAATATTACCTATTTCACAAATCTTCTCACTTATCGTAGTTACTTTATCTTCATATGTTTTTAACATTATCCAAACCTTCCTGTAATATAATCTTCTGTTTTTTTAACTTTTGGGTTTATAAATATATTTTCAGTTTCATCATATTCTATTAACTCACCTAAATGAAAGAATGCAGTATAATCAGCAACTCTTGCTGCTTGTTGCATATTATGAGTAACTGTAATAATTGAATATTTTTTCTTTAATTCTAACATTAAAGCTTCAATTTTTTCTGTTGATATTGGATCAAGTGCTGATGTTGGTTCATCCATTAATATAACTTCTGGAGAAATTGCAATTGTTCTTGCTATACATAATCTTTGTTGCTGGCCACCTGAAAGTGAAGTTCCTGGCTGGGCTAATTTATCTTTTACTTCATTCCATAAACCAGAATCAATTAAAGATTTTTCAACTAATTCATCACAAGTTTTACCTTTTTTTACAATTCCATGTTTTAGCGCTGCATAAGCTACGTTCTCATAAATAGATTTTGGAAAAGGATTTGGTTGTTGAAATACCATTCCTATTTTTTTTCTAACACTTACTTCATCAATATCTTTATCATAAATATTTTTATTATCAATAATTACTTCACCTTTAATATTAACGCCTGAAATTAAATCATTCATTCTATTTAAACATCTTAAAAATGTTGACTTACCACAACCAGATGGTCCAATCAAAGCAGTTATTTTATTTTTTTGTAATTCAATACTTATATTATTTAATGCTTGATTATTTCCATACCAAAGATTTAGTTTTTTTACATTTACTTTAGTTTGTATATTTTGATTTGTGCTATCTGTGCTTGTTACTGTTTGATTCATAATTTTTCCTTTTTACCATTTAACTTCGTATTTTTTTCTTAGATATATAGCTATTGCATTTAGTGAAATAAGTAGTGTTAATAAAACCATAATTCCAGCTGCTGTTTTTTCAATATACATTCTCTCTGGCATTCCTGCCCATGTAAATAATTGTGCTGGCATTACTGTTGATGCTTCAAGTATTGATGTTGGCGTATCTGGAATAAAAGCTATCATACCTATAATAATTAAAGGAGCTGTCTCACCCATAGCTTGAGCAAGTCCAATAATAGAACCTGTTAAAACTCCTGGAAAAGCTAAAGGTAAAACATGATCTTTTGTAACTTCTATTTTTGTTAAACCTAAAGCATAACCTGCTTGTCTAATTGAATCAGGAACTGCTCTTAACGCTGCACGTGAGCTTACAATTATGATTGGCAATGTCATAAGTGCAAGTGTTAAACCACCTACTAGTGGTGAGCTTCTTGGCATTCCAAATAAAGATATAAAGATTGCAAGTCCTAATAATCCAAATAATATTGAAGGAATAGCTGCAAGATTATTAATATTTATTTCTATAATTTGAGTGAATTTAGTATCATCTGCAAATTCTTCTAAATAAATTGCAGTCATTACTCCAATTGGGAACGCAACAACCATAGTTACAAGTAGAGTTAAAATTGAACCAATAAACGCTGATTTAATTCCAGCATACTCAGGTATTTTTGAATCCCCATTTGAGAAAAAGATTGTTGTAAATTTTAGTTTTAGAAAAGAATACTTTTTTAACTCTTCTAAAGTTTTAATATCTTTTTCTTTTATCTTAGAATAATGACCTTTTAAATATTGGTCAACTTGATCATCAGCTAGGGCCCATACAAAAGCTTTTGTATTCATAAGTTCTGGATTTTCTTTTATAAGTCTTGGAATGTTTCTAATCCAAGCTCTTGAAACTAGTTTTCTATATTTTTTATCAATTGCTAATCTTGAGTTTTTTATAGTTTTTTCATTATAAGTAACTTCAACTTGTATATATGCTGACTTAAAAGCTGGAAGTCCTTTACCAATAATATCACCTAAAAAGAATACTAAAAAAGTAATTGAAAATATCAAAGATCCTAAAGTAAACTTTTTAAATCTTGAAGATGACTTATGTCTTTTATTAAGACTTTTATCGTAAAAAGGGTTAGTTCTTTGTGTATTATTTGAAATCATAATGTATTCACTTTATATTTTTCTTTAAATTTTCTGATAAGTTTTAATGAAATAATATTTAAAACTAAAGTTACAAAAAATAAAATTAGACCTAATCCAAAAGCACTTAATGTTTCAGGAGAGTCAAAAGCTTGATCTCCAACTAATGAATCAACAATTCTTACTGTTACTGTAGTCATATCATCTAATGGGTTCCAAGTAAGATTTGGTCTTAAACCAGCTGCCATAACAACAATCATTGTCTCACCTAAAGCTTTAGATAAACCTAAAAGTGAAGCTGAAATAATTCCAGGAAGTGCTGATGGTAAAACTATATCTCTAATTGTTTCACCTTGAGTTAGACCTAAAGCTAAAGCAGCTTTTCTTTGAGATGAAGGAACAGCTCTTATAACATCATCACTTAAAGATGAAATAACAGGAATAATCATAACTCCCATTACTAATCCACAAGCAAGTGCTGAATTAAATGTAGCTTCAAGAGCCACAATATCTGCTATATCTACAATTAATGGTGCAATAGTAATTGCTGCAAAAAATCCATAAACAACAGTAGGAATACCTGCTAATATTTCAAGTGCAGGTTTTAAATAATCTCTAGTTCTAGGACTTGCATATTCACTCATATAAATAGCAGATCCTAATCCAACTGGAATTGCTAAAGATAAAGCAATACCTGTAATCATAAATGTTCCTGCAAAAATTGGAATTGCTCCAAATTTGCTATTGTCTGTACCTGGTGACCACTCACTTCCAGTAATAAAGTACCAAAAACTTTTCATCTTAAAGAATTCTATTGCTTCAAATAAAATTGAGAAAAGAATTCCAAATGTTGTTAAAATAGAAATAGTTGAGGCCAAAATTAAAAGAGTTTTTATACTATCTTCTTTTAATTTTGTATTTCTATTTTTTGAGCTAAATGAATGTTCCAAATTTAACCTTTCTTATTTTTATAATTATAATTATAAAAGAAAATGGTTACAATATGATTACATATTTATATACAAGAGCCTAAGGCTATATTTGTGAGTTTTGATTGTTTTTTCATAATAGAAATAATTTGATCAAAGTTTTTAATTTGTGAGTTTTTATTTATTTCAATAATTGCAGCAGCTACGGATAATAATTTGAATTTTCTTTTAATTCCAAATCTATCTTGTATTTTTATATATTCTCTTTCTTTATCTTTTTTATCATAAAAATCTTTTACAGTATCTTTGAATTTATTTATAATTAAATTACTCTTTTTATATACAAGCTCATAATCTTTATTTTTAAATAGAGCAAAAAAATCATCTCCACCAATATGAGCTATGAAAGCTTCTTTTTCAAAGTGTTTTTTTAATAATTCTGAGAATATTAAAATTGCACGGTCACCTTGCCTAAAACCATATGAATCATTAAAAGGTTTAAAATCATTAAAGTCAAAATATACAATATGATAAGTATTTTCTGTATAAGTAGAAAATACTAGTTCTAATCTTTGTTCAATTTGATTATTCCCTGGTAATTTACTTAAAGGATTTTGGTCTTTAGCAATTTCTATATTTCTTTTATATGATAAAGTTAATAAATTATCTACGGAAATAAAACCATAATATTTATTTGCTTTTGTAATAAATATACCTTTTTTATTCCCTGTATTCATATTATAAACTTCTAGAGTTTTATCAACTCCCCATGATAATTCAACTGAATGAACAGATTTTAAATATCTTTTTAAATCAGAATTTTGTGATAAGTTTTTAGCAAGTGCTAAACCATATTGTGAATAAGACATATCTTTTATATCAAGCTCATTAATAACACCTTCTAATTCACTTTCATCATTAATAATAGGAACAAAAGTATTTGAAGGGTTGTTTTTAAAATATACAAAAAGATTATATAAACTATCATTTATATTTAAAGACTTGATATCTTGAATATATTTATCTGATAAAATATTTTTATCATTCAATCTTTTATCTTTAGAAACTAAATCATCAATAATTTTGTATTTCTTTTCAATATATTTTATATCTAATTGAGCTTTTTGGATTAAATATCCCTGTAAAAAATCAAATCCAATTTCTTTGCAAACATAATATTCTTTTTCATCTTCTATACCTTCGGCAATTACTTTTGAACCCATAATATGAGCCATATTTATTATTGAAGAACAAAATAATCTTTTTTTTGCATCTGTATGTATATTTCTTATAAAGAACTGATCAATTTTTATAAATGAGGCTTCTGAGAAATACATAAGTTTAAGTCCTGAAACTCCTATTCCAAAATCATCAATTGCAATATTATAACCGTGTTCTTTATATACATCTAAAAGGTTTAATAAATTATTTGAATTTTGTAAAGTATCTTTTTCACTTAGTTCAAAACATAAATTATTCTTTGATAAATTATATTTATTAAGTAAATTTACAGTGTGGCTATCATCAAAATCATTTATATTTAATAATCTATTATCAAGGTTATAAAATAGTTTTAAATTATTAATATTAATGTTCGAGAATTTTTTAATAACTATTTCTCTTAATTCAAGATCTAAATCATATAACATATTTTCATTATAAGCTTTGTCAAATATCTCAAATATAATAGTAAAATCTCTTTCATAATTTCTAATTAATGCTTCGACTGCATATATTTTTCCATTATTGATATTTACTATTGGCTGAAAAGCATAATCAAATGATTTTATTAATTGTTTCCACTCGTTGTTAAGCATTTTTTGCCTTTTAAAAAAGATATTTAGACTTTAGTCCATCCAAAAGCCTAAATATCTTTTTTAATAAGAGAAAATATTCCCTTATTAAAATTTAGTGTTTTAAATCACTTAATGTAAGTTTATTTCTATTATTTACACTTTTTCTCAAATTTGATCTTTTAGTACTTGGTAAAGCGATTAATCCAATTTCTCCTAAAATACCTTCTTCTCCAATCATATTGTCAGCCATGAACATAGATACATAATCTTTTATAGCTGGAACTTTTGAAGCATGTGAGTTTTTGATATAAAAGAATAAAGATCTTGAAATTGGATATTTACCAGAAGATATAGTTTTAGGAGTTGGTAATACACCATTAACTTTGGCACCTTCTAATTTATCATCATTTTCAATTAAAAATGAATATCCGAAGATTCCAAAAGCATTTTTATTTTTACTTAGTTTTTGAACAATAATATTATCATTCTCACCAGATGGAACATAAACACCATCAGTTCTAACTACATGGTATTTTTTAAAACCTTTATTTTTCTTTTTATCTTGTTTATAAAGATTTGTGTAAACAGGCATTTTTTTAAAAGTACCTTTCATAACCATATCTTCAAAAGCATCTCTAGTACCACTTGATTTTGGAGGTCCATAAATAATGATTTCTCTTGAAGGTAAAGATGAATCAATATCTGACCATTTTTTATATGGATTTTTAACTAATGACTTACCATCTTTTGAAGGAACTAAAGCAGCAACTGCCAGAGCTAGTTGTTCTTTTGTAACTGAAAAAGCTTTGTTTGATTTATCTTGTGCAAAAGCAATTCCATCAAATCCAATAACCGCTTCTGTAATATCAGTAACACCATTTTTCTCACACAGTTTGAACTCTTTATCTTTCATTCTTCTTGATGCATTTGTAATATCAGGAGTATTCATACCATTACCTGCACAAAATAATTTCATTCCGCCACCAGAACCAGTTGATTCTACTACTGGAGTAGGGTAAGAAGTTGTAGCTCCTAATTCTTCAGCTACTGAACTTGAAAATGGATATACAGTTGATGATCCAACAATTTTAATTTGATCCCTAGCAGATAAAGACATTGTTAAGGCAGTTGTAGTTAATAAAACTAAAGCAGATTTTTTTATATTCATATTACTCTCCGTATTTTTGATAATAGAAGTTTAATATTAATTGATTACAATTTGGTTACAGTTTGGATTTTATGAGTATAAATAAGATTAATATCTTAATTTAGAATTTTATAGTTTATTTGAATTTTTCAATGAATTCTTTTTCTGAACGTACAAATAATTTATCTTCATTTTTTGGTGTATAAATTATTGCATTAACCCAGATGTCATTTTCTTGTATTTTGCAGAAGTCTTTAATTATATAAGATTCTTGATTTTTGTAGTGTTTGTAAGTTTGATTTATTTTTAACATATGTGTAAAAGAAGAAACAAAAGGACTTAAAGTCCGTTTGCTTCGATTAGTCTAGCTTGATGATCAGCCATTAAAGGATCAATTAGCTCATTTAATAAACCGTCATTCATAATATAGTCTAATCTATATAGTGTGAGGTTAATTCTATGATCAGAAAGTCTGTTTTGTGGATAATTATACGTTCTAATTCTTCCACTTCTATCACCAGTTCCAACTTGTTCTTTTCTCTCTAAACCTTCTTTTTCCATTCTCTCTTTCTCTTGCATATCATAAAGTCTAGCTTTTAAAACTTTCATAGCTTTGTCTTTATTTTTATGTTGAGATTTTTGATCCTGGTTTGTAACAACAATTCCAGTTGGTAAGTGAGTAATTCTAACAGCTGAATCCGTAGTATTAACAGATTGTCCACCACATCCTGATGATCGCATTACATCGATCTTCAAGTCTGTTGCATTAATTGTTATTTCTACATCATCAACTTCAGGCATTACAGCAACTGTAATTGCAGAAGTATGTACACGTCCTTGAGATTCCGTATCAGGAACCCTTTGAACTCTATGTGTACCACCTTCAAATTTAAGTTTTGAGTAAACATGGTCACCTTTAAATAAAGCAACTATCTCTTTAAAACCACCAGATTCACTAGAATTTTGATTCATTATCTCAACTTTCCAGCCATTATTTTCTGCATATTTTAAATATGTTTTAAATAAGTCACCTACGAATATTGCAGCTTCATCTCCACCAGCACCGGCTCTAAGTTCTAAATAAATATTTTTTTCATCATTTGGATCTGTAGGTAGTAAAAGAAGTTTAATCTCTTCTTCTAATGCAGGTTTTAAAGGTTCAAGTTCTTTAAGTTCTTCTTTTGCAAGTTCACCTAATTCTTTATCATCTAAAATTGATTTATTTTCAGCAATATCTTCAATTACTTGAATATATTCTTTTGCTTTATTAACAATAGGTGTGATTCGAGCCTGCTCTTTTGAAAGCTCAGTCATTCTTTTTATGTCAGATATTACGTCGCCAGAGATTAACAAATTGTTAATCTCTTCATATCTATCAATAAAAGTTTGTAATTTTTGTTGAAGCATAGTTATCTTTATCTATAGATTTTGTTTTATATAGTCAAAAACTGACTATAAAGCGTTAACTCTAACTTGTAATCTAGAAACTTTTCTACCAGCAGTAGCTTTTTTAAGAATACCTTTAGATACACAATGGTGTAAATATTTGTTAGCTTTTTTCATTGCTACAACTGCAGTATCTTTGTCAGCAGCTTCGATAGCTACGATTACTTCTTTAGTAATGTTCTTGATTCTAGTTTTGTAGAATCTATTTCTTTCAGTCTTAACGATTGTTTGTTTTGCTCTTTTAGCAGCAGATTTATGATTTGCCATTTTAATTAACCTCTTTGTAAAATTTTTAAGGGTAGAATATTAGCAAGATAACTTTAAAGTAAGTTTAAATTAAGTTTATAATAAAGATAGAAAACTCAAAATACAATATTTAGGATACATATTATGAAATTATTTGGTACAGATGGGGTAAGAGGAAAAGCTGGAGATTTCTTAGATGCAATGACAACTATGAAACTAGCAATGGCAGCTGGAATCTATTTTAGAAAACATTCAACAACTAATAAAATTTTAGTGGGAAAAGATACAAGAAGAAGTGGATATATGATTGAAAACGCTTTAGTTTCAGGACTAACAGCAGTAGGATATGATGTTATTCAAATAGGTCCTATGCCTACACCTGCAATTGCATATTTAACAGAATCTATGCGTTGTGATGCCGGAATTATGATTTCTGCTTCACATAACCCTTTTGACGATAACGGTATTAAGTTTTTTGATAATCATGGAGATAAATTAAATATCTCTTGTGAAAAAGCTATAGAAGAAATATTTTTTAATGATGAATTACTAGCGGCAGAACAAGTTACTGGTAAAAAAATAGGTTCTTGTAAAAGAATTGATGATGTAATTGGAAGATATATTGTATCAATAAAATCATCTTTTCCAAAAGATTTAACATTAAAAGGTATTAGAATTGTATTAGATTGTGCAAATGGAGCTGCTTACAAAGTAGCCCCAACAATTTTAGAAGAATTAGGTGCTGATGTATTTTTAATTAATGCGAATCCCGATGGTGTTAATATCAATGAAAATTGTGGTGCACTTCATCCTGAAAATGTAGGTAATATTGTTAGAAAAGTTAGAGCTGATATTGGTATTGCACTTGATGGTGATGCTGATAGATTAGTTGTAATTGATGAAAATGGTGAAGTAATTGATGGAGATAAACTATTAGGTTCTTTATGTAAATATTTAGATGAACAAGATTTATTAAAAGGTCAATCTTGTGTTGCTACTGTTATGAGCAATCAAGCTTTAGAAGATTATTTAAATCAATACGAGATTGATTTACAAAGAACTGATGTTGGTGATAAAAACGTATTAGTTAATATGAAATCTAATGGTATTAATTTTGGTGGTGAACAAAGCGGACATGTTATTTTCTCTGATTTTGCAAAAACAGGAGATGGATTAGCATCTGCTTTACAAGTATTAGCATTAATTCTAAGATCTGGAAAAAAAGCTAGTGAAGTATTAAATCCTTTTGAATTATATCCTCAAATATTAAAAAATTTAAGTATTTCAAAAAAGATTCCTTTAAAAGATATTGAAGGATTAGATGAGATTCTAGCTTCTGTTAGAAAAAAAGGTATGAGAGAATTAATTAGATATTCTGGAACTGAAAATTTACTAAGAGTTTTACTTGAAGGTAAAGATAAAAAACTTGTTGATGATACAATGAAAGAATTAGTGACATTCTTTGAGAGTAAATTATAGAATGAAGAAGTATTTAGGACTTTTTGTACTTTTATTTATAATTGATCAATATATTAAGTATGGTTTTGCCGCTCTAAATTGGGGATGGGATGGTCCTGTTATATCTTTAACTGTAGCTTACAACTATGGTGTTGCATTTTCAATGTTTGAATTTTTAGCTGAGGGCTTAAAATACATTCAATTATCTATTTTAGCAGCTGGAAGTATTTATTTATTTAAAAATAAAGATATATTTTACAAATATACTTTAGCTATTACACTTTTATATGTAGGTGGTTTATCTAATATCTTAGATAGATTTACTTATGGGGCCGTTGTTGATTATGTATATTGGCATTATAAATTTGATTTTGCAATATTTAATATGTCTGATGTTTTAATTGATTTAGCAATTGTTATTATATTTTACTTGCAATATAAGTATTCAAAAGAAGAAAAAAAGATTAAAAAAGTTTGATTTTTTTACTTTTGTAGCTTAATTTTTATTTGGTTATAATATTTTAACTTTATAAGTATAGGGAAAAATTTATGAGTCAAACAATAACAGAAAAAATATTTAGTGAGCATATAGGTAAAAAGGTTTACGCAGGAGAAATTATCAGATCAAAAATTGATATGGTAATTGGTAATGATATTACTACTCCTATTTCAATTAGAGCATTTGAAGAGAGTGGAAAAGAGACTTTAGCAAATCCAGAAGGTTTTGCAATTGTGCTTGACCACTTTATTCCTGCAAAAGATATTGCATCTGCCAATCAGGCAAAAATTTCAAGAGAATTCGCATATAAACATGATTTAAAATACTTTTTCGATGAAAAAGATATGGGAATAGAACACGCTTTATTACCAGAAAAAGGACTAGTGATTCCTGGTGATGTAATAATTGGTGCTGATTCTCATACCTGTACACATGGTGCATTAGGTGCATTTTCAACAGGAATGGGATCAACTGATATTTCATTTGCAATGATTACTGGTGGAAATTGGTTTAAAGTACCAGAATCAATTAAAATTATATTTTCTGGCGATCTAAGAGAATTTGTTACAGGAAAAGATTTAATTCTTGAGATTGTTAGAATTTTAGGAGTTGATGGCGCTTTATATAAAACTTTAGAATTTACAGGTGAGACTATAAGTCAATTATCTATGGATGATAGATTTGCTTTATGTAATATGGCAATTGAAGCAGGGGCTAAGAGTGGAATTGTAGCTTATGATGAAATTACAAAAGAGTTTTTAGACTCTAGAGATTCATTACGTGCTGAGCCTAAAATACATTATTCTGATGATGATGCAGTATATTGTAGAGTAATAGAGATTGATGTTTCAAAACTTGAGCCTGTAATTGCTTATCCTTTTTTACCATCAAATGGACATCCTTTATCTCAAGCTGTAAGTGATGAAATTAGAGTTGATCAAGTATTTATAGGATCATGTACTAATGGAAGACTTAGTGATTTTAAGGTTGCCGCATTAATTCTTAAGGGTAAAAAAGTTGCAAGACATGTAAGACTTATTTTAACTCCTGGAACTCAAAAGATTCTACGACAAGCTACAAAAGCAGGTTATATTGATGATTTAATTGATGCAGGTGCAGTTGTTTCAAATCCTACATGTGGTGCATGTTTAGGTGGATATATGGGAATTTTAGGTGATGATGAAGTATGTATTTCAACTACAAATAGAAACTTTGTAGGAAGAATGGGTTCAAGATCTTCAAAAATTTACCTATCCAATTCAGCAGTTGCTGCAGCATCTGCAATATCTGGATACATTACAGATCCTACAAGTATTACCCTTGAATAAAAAAGATATACCTCTAGTTATTTTATGTGGCGGTAAAAGCCGCCGCATGGGAGAAGATAAAGCCTTATTAAAATTTAATGGTTTTTCTTCTTTATCTTATTATCAATATAATAGATTAAAACCTTATTTTAAGAATATATATTTATCATCAAAAGTTAATAAATTTGATTTTCCTTGTGAAATAATTTTAGATAAAGGTGAAATATATTCTCCACTTATAGCATTAAAAACAATTTTAGAAAATATTAAATCACCAAAAGTATTTATAATAACTGTTGATACTCCTTTAGTATCAATCGAAACTATCAATAAATTAATTAAACAATCTTGTGATTATGATATTACTGTTGCTAAAACGCAAAAACTTCATAGCCTAACAGGTGTATTCTCAAAATCTATATTAAATGAAATCACTGAAATGTTAAATGAAGATATACATAAAATTGGATTTTTATTAGAGAAAGTAAATACAAATATAATTACTTTTGAAGATGACAATGAATTTATTAATCTAAATAATCCAGAAGATTACAAAAAAGCTGTAAAATTAGTATCAAGCTTAGAAATCTAAGCTTGATATTTTAAGAACAACAATTTGTGTCTTTACAACAATCACAACATTCTTTACAACAATTATTAGAACAATCACATTTTGTACAAGAACAAATATGTTCATCACAACATTTATTTTCTTTTTCCATAATATCTCCTTTCCAATATATATAACTAAGACGATTAAATAGAAAAATAGTTGCACTTTGTTAAAAATAATTAAATTTCAAATAAGTGCAACTATTTTTTTTGTAATTCGTCATATAATATAAAAGAAGGATTTTTATGAAAGAAATTATTTCAGATTTATATTTGCAATTTAGAAAACCTTTATTATATTTTATAAAAAATAAAATACG
>JABSON010000066.1 GCA_013215915.1 Campylobacteraceae bacterium
GTTTAGGGTGTGAAAAAAAGTGATAACATTTATGTTGCAATTAGTACGAGGTTTACCCCTTTTTTACGTTTCGGCTACTGGACTAATATACAAAACCACAACCAAATTAAAAAAAATAAAAAAAATAAATTATTTCAATAAGTTTTTTATAAGCAAATAATTTTTCTTTCTTTATGATAAGAGTTCCCTTATATTTTGTATAAAGAAATTATACTTAATTAATGTGTATTATATGTTTAGATATAACTAGAAATAGATAAAGCACTTAAGGAAAAAAATGATTAAAAATATTCATGCAGATGATATCAATATAAATAGTGACATTATTATAGATATTAGAAGAGAAAGTGAATTTATGCAAACAGGAATAATAGAGAATTCCCATACTTTAACTTTTTTTAAAGATGATGGAACATATGACTTATTATCTTGGTTAAGAGAATTTAAAAAAATAGTACAAAATTTAGATGATAAATTTATATTAGTATGTGCACATGCGCATAGAACACAATCTTTAGGTGATTATTTAATAAAAGAACTAGAATATTCTAATGCTTATCATTTAGAAGGTGGAATAGCTCAGTGGATTAATTTAAATAAAGAATGTATAAAGTATTAGTACTCATTTAATCTATTAAAAATATTATTAGATTAAATGAAATTTGTTATTTGTTTTTTAGCTCTTTTGCTTTTAAAAGAGCAGCTACTAGATCATCAATGTTTTCATAAGGAATATGTGCTTTCCAAGAAACATCAGAAGCTGTAAGTGTAATACCAATACTTACTACATCATTTGAACCTGATCCGTATGGTTCTGTAATATCAGAGATTTTAATTTCTCCTTTTTTTGTACCATGTAATGCTATTGTTGCTAATTCTTTTGTAATTGACATTTTGAATCCTTATTATTTATGTTATTATTACAAAATATAACTTTATAAAAAATAAATTATAAAATTATATCTTTAAGTAAATTAATTATTTCGTAATTGGGTTTGTAAAAGAAACATGTTTATCTGTATAATCAATTAACTCAACAGTATCTTTTTCCCAGAACATTAAAACAGTAGATCCCATTTTAAAGTATCCTAGACAATCACCTTTTTGAACATGTAAATCATCATATTCATACACTTGAATATCTTGTAAATCAATATTTGTTTCAACTTGTGGTTCAAAATTAAATACCATTTGTCCAACATTAAGTGCTCCTACAAAAACCATATAAAATAATTTATTATCTTTTGTGTAACACTCTAAAATAACTCTTTCATTTTGAACAAATAATCCTAGTTCTTTTTTTAAATAAGGAATGTTTACTGGATATAGTTTTCCAGGTACATGAATTAATTTTGTAATTTTACAATCAATTGATGAATGGTATCTATGATAATCTTTTGGTGATAAATAAAAATTCATGTATTTACCATCAGAAATTTTAGAAATATTTGAAGCTGTATGGTAAGTTAATAACTCTTCAACAGAATATTCCATTCCTTTAATTTGTAAAGCTAAATCACCTTTAATATCTCCTGATTGTGTTACAAATGAATCAGCTGGTGAAATAAATGTATCTGTTGATGAAGTGATTTCTCTTTGAATTGATAATTCTCTTGTAAATAAGTCATTTAAAGATTTATAATATTTTGCATGTCTAAACTCGCTCATATCTAAACCTAAAAATTTAACGTATCCATTATTAATTACATTTTGAATAAAAGATGGAAATTCTTTTTTTGCAAATTTGCCAAAACCTTGAGAAATTATATTTGTAATGTGCATTTGTGTCCTTAAACTTTAGTAATGATATATTATCTAAAACCAACTTACTTTTAAAACAAAATGTTAAATCAAAGGCATAAGCTTCTTAATAAGTTAATTTGATAACCTTTCATTATATATACCTTGAAGGAAAATAAATGCATACAATTAACATAGATCACGTTTGTGGTTGTGTAAGAAGAAGTGATTTAGAAATTAATTCACAAGTAGAATCAAAAGATGAGGCTTTATTAAAAGCAATACAAATGAAAGATTTAATGAATAAAGAATTTTGTGGAAAACATATGTTTGATATTGAAGAAAAAGAAAATAACTTCCATATTGCATTTGCAGTTGCAAAGCCTAGTTCATCTTGTTGTGGTGGTTCTGCCTGTTAAATGCTAAGTAAAAAGAATTAACTTTTTACTTAGCTTTTATATCATTTGGAATTAAAAGGATTAATTTTCCTTTTTCTTTCATTCTTCCTGCTTTACTCTCAGCAATTGGCCCAAAACCATAAAAGAAGTCTGCTCGAATATCACCTTTAATCGCACCACCTGTGTCAGCTGCTAACATAAGTTGATTAATCTCTTTTTTATTTAAAGGATTTTTAGTTTGAATAAAAACAGGCATACCTAATGGAATGAATTTTCTATCAACTGCTAAATTTCTTTCAGCTGTTAATTCAACACCTAAACTTCCAGTTGCTGCTCTTTTTGATTGAGAAAAGAATATAAAACTTTGATTATGATTTAAAACTCTATCAGTTTCTAATGGATTCTTGGCAAACCATTTTTTCATACCTTGCATAGAGGCATCAATACCATTTCCAATATATCCTTTTCTAATCATATATCTTCCAACAGATTTATATTTTCTACCATTTTGATTAGCATAAGCTACATTTATAATAGACTTATCTCTTAATTGAACTCTTCCTGATCC
Organism: Campylobacteraceae bacterium; assembly: GCA_013215915.1. Classification (GTDB taxonomy): domain Bacteria; phylum Campylobacterota; class Campylobacteria; order Campylobacterales; family Arcobacteraceae; genus NORP36. The sequence continues at coordinate 2,707 of JABSON010000066.1, forward strand.
TTGAATATGTAAAAAGAATAAATCTACTTTATTATCGACATAAGCAATTACTTCTAATTCATCTCGTTTAATAATTTCTTCTCTAGTATAATAAGGTTTAACTTTATTACCATCAAGTCTTCCTCTTAATCTATATTTTTTTAATTTTGGGTATTCACTTGAAAAATCAATTATTAACATATCTTTTGGAATTTTATAAATTGCATATTTATAAATGTCAGTTTTAATTAAAGATCCTTGCAATAAAGGTTCATAATAACCTGTTATTGTTCCTTGGTCTGTTGAGTCTTTGTTTAATAATTTATAAGCTGTAAAGTTTTTTGTGAAAAAATCTTTTGCATTTGTAGTTTTTAAAGATAAATTACAAACTTTTTTAAAGTTCTTTTGTCTTGCAGATCTTTTACAAGATTTTTTAAATACTTCTAGTGCTAAGTCTAAATCATCTTCGTAAAAACCTTTTAAATCTTTGAATTCAATTTTGTGCATATTTGCTTTAGAGATGTTTTTGAAAGTGTAAACTTTTTGGCCACAGCCAATTATAAAAAGAGACATAAGTAGTAGTGGTAAAATATAGATTTTTTTATTCAAGAATATCCTTGTACTTTTTGGATTATTCTATCATAATTTAGTGAATGAATTATTACTGAGTATATACTTCTTTTAAACCACAGTTTTTACATACATATTCTATTTCATTAATTCCTGAACATCCATGATTTTTTAAAAGTTTTGCAGAAATTACTTCCATAGTAAAAGTAGTTCTAGTTTTTTCGTCAAAAAAAGTTTTTGTTTTTTCATGACAATCTGGGCATTCGCCTTTATTTAATCTATCTACTCTTGAGTTTTTATTTTTTAAATATAATAAGCTTGAAAAAACAGCTAATAAAAAAAGTAATGATAATAAAATTATAGTTTGCATTTTGATAGTCCTAAGAGAAATAAGTAGAATAAAGAGAGCCAATGGCTCTCTTCATTAAGAAATTGAATTATTCAACTTCTGCGTCAATTACGTCGTCGTCTTCTTTTTTAGCTTTAGACTCTTCAGGTTTTTTATCACCTTTTTTAGCCATAGCTTCTGCAAGTTTAGCAGATGCTTCAGTTAATGTTTTAACTTTTTCTTCTATTGCATCTTTTTCAGAATTTTCGTCTTTTAAAACTTCTTCTAAAGCAGCAGCTGCATCAACAATTGCTTTTTTCTCATCTTCAGAAACAGCTTCTTCATTTTCTTCTAATGTTTTTTTAGTTTGGTGTAAAAGTGCATCAGCTTGATTTCTAACTTCTACTACTTCTTTTCTTTTAGCATCTACTTCTTTATTAGCTTCAGCTTCTTGTACCATTTTTTCAATTTCATCATCAGATAATCCAGATGAACCAGAAACAGTAATTTTATTTTCTTTACCAGTTCCTTTATCTTTAGCAGATACATTTAAAACACCATTTGCATCAATATCAAATGTTACTTCAATTTGAGGAACACCTCTTGGAGCTGCAGGAATATCAGATAATTCGAAGTTACCTAAAGATTTATTATCTTTAGCAAATTCTCTTTCACCTTGACCAACATGAATTGTAACAGCTGGTTGATTATCTTCAGCAGTTGAGAATACTTGAGATTTTTTAACAGGAATTGTAGTACCTTTTTCAATTAGTTTAGTTAAAACACCACCTAAAGTTTCAATACCTAAAGATAATGGAGTTACATCTAATAAAAGAACATCTTTAACATCTCCTCTTAATACACCAGCTTGAATAGCAGCACCTGCAGCAACTACTTCATCAGGGTTAACACCTTTATTTAAATCTTTACCAAAGAATTCTCTTACAATTTCATTTGCTTTTGGTAATCTTGTAGATCCACCAACCATAATAATTTCTTCGATTTCACTTTTGTCTAAATCAGCATCTTTTAAAGCAGTTTTGATGTGCTCTAAAGTTTCAGTAATTAAATCTTCAGTCATAGACTCAAATTTAGCTCTAGTTAAAGATTTAACTAAGTGAATTGGTCCTGCATTACCCATTGAAATAAATGGTAAGTTAATTTCTGTTGATTCTGCAGAAGATAATTCTTTTTTAGCATTTTCAGCAGCATCTTTTAATCTTTGAAGTGCCATTTTATCGTTTTTAACATCAAAACCATTTTCAGATTCAAATTCAGCAGATAACCAATCAATAATAGCATTATCAAAATCATCTCCACCTAAGAATGCATTACCATCAGTTGATAATACTTCAAAAGTTCCATCTCCGATTTCTAATGCTGTAACATCAAAAGTTCCACCACCTAAATCATAAACTAAAACTTTTTCTTCACCTTTTTTATCTAAACCATAAGCTAAAGAAGCAGCAGTTGGTTCGTTGATAATTCTTAAAACATTAAGACCAGCAATAGTACCAGCTTCTTGTGTTGCTTTTCTTTGTGCATCATTAAAGTATGCAGGAACTGTAATAACAGCATCTGTAACAGGTGCTCCTAAATATTCTTCAGCATCAGCTTTAAGTTTAGATAAGATTTTTGCAGAAATTTCTTGAGGAGTATAAACTTTGTCTCCAATTTCAACAGCAGCAGAACCATTTCTGTTTACAATTTTGTACCCAACTTTAGATTGCGCATCTTTTGCATGTTCTTCATCCATCATTAAACCCATAATTCTTTTAATAGAATAAATAGTTTTTTCTGGATTTGTAATTGCTTGTCTTTTTGCAGGATCTCCTACTAAAACTTCACCTTTATCAGTGAATGCAACAATTGAAGGAGTAGTATTTTTACCCTCTTTATTAGGGATAATTTTAGCTTCCCCACCTTCATAAACTGCCATACAAGAGTTTGTTGTACCTAAATCAATTCCGATTACTTTACTCATATTATTTCCTTATATTATAATTATTAATTTTTTATTTAATTTCAATAGTTTAATGACATGTCGGTCATAGATATTTGTAAAACTTATTTTTTACAAATACTTACCATTGCAGCTCTTAAAAGTCTGTTTTTAAACATATAACCTTTTTGAAGTTGAGCCACAATAAAGTTGTTTTCATGATCTGCAGAATCAAGTTGCATTACTGCATCATGAATATTTGGATTAAATTCACCATCAGTTTCAACTAATGAAATATCATGTTTTTCAAAAGCAGTATTAAAGTTTTTTACTGTTAATTCAATACCTTCTTGAAGTTTTTCTAAAAGAACTGATGATTCTAAATCACCTTTTGATGAAGTTAAAGCCATTTCTAAAGTATCAATTGACGTTAATAAATCTTTAGCAAATTTTTCACTTGCGTAATCAATTGCAGCGTATTTTTCTTTTTCTAATCTTTTTTTAACATTTTCAAAATCAGCGTGAACTCTGTAATACTTGTCTTCGCTTTCTTTTAATTTAGCTTCAAGCTCTGCAATTTTATCTTCACTTGTTGGTTCTTTTACTTCTTCAACTTTTTCTTCAACAATTTCTGCTTCTACTTTTTCAGTAGTTTCTTGAACTTCTTCTGTAACTTCTGTTATTACTTCTTCGTTTTCTTCAACTTTTTTATTTTCTTTATTCATTAAATCTCCTAAATAATACTAATTTCTTCGTAAAAATATTCATAATCTTTTGACAACTCTCCAACTACAAACATTTTACTTTGTTTTCCATCGATTCTACAATCATGGCAAATAGCTATATAACCTTCTGGAATTAAACCAGAAAAATATAAACCCTCTTCTAAACCTTCTAAAATCTTGCCTTTTAAAAATTTATTAATTATTAGTTCATCATAATCATATTGCAAAGCCAAAGACATAAACTCTTTAATATTATAAATATGAAAATCTCTATTTTCTAAATGTTGATTTACTGCGTCATATACTTCTAAAGCTCCAACTTGCTGAGATATTTTAAGTATTCCTTTTATATCAATACTTATCATATCTTTTAAAAATCTAAATAAAGGGTCTGAATATTTAACAGTTATTGCAAAAGATGTAAATTCTAAAACCATATACTTATTACTTATATTAATAAGTTCAATTAAAGTATCTGATTTATCTTTTAATACAAAAACTGATAATCCAATTTTTGAGGCTAAGTGTTGAATAGCTTTTGAATCTACATTCCCTAATGAAAAATCAAGTCTTGAAGTCCAATATTGTTTTAAAGCTTCTCTTGTAGGAGTTCTACCAGAGCTTACATGTTCTTGTGCTAAAAAACCCTCATCACCTAGTTTTTTAAAGTAACCACGAATTGTTGCTGGTGAGTATCTAATATCATACATAGATTTTAACTGAGTAGAACCTATTGGTTCACAGTGTTCTATATACGCTTTAATAATAGATTGTAATAAAAATTCTTTTTTGTCTATCATATTAAATACCACTTTTTATTGTTTTTAGCACTTATATTCATAAACTGCTAAAAAGATTATAGCTACTGAATCTTTAATTGTCAAGAGTTTTTTAGCAATTGAAGGCAAATAGTGCTAATTTTAAAAATCAAAAGAAATATTCTTTATTAAGACTCCTATAATATAGGCTTTAATACAATATCTTTTAAATAAAAAAAAAGGACGAATATGTACGAAAAAATCGACGAACAGTTTGCAAGTGACAACTATTCACAAATTTGTCCTGAAGTACTTAATAAGATTGTAGAACTAAATTCAGATAATGCTCAAGCATATGGTAATGATTATTACACAAAATATGCAGCAGATAAACTAAGAGAATTATTTGAAACAGACTGCCAAATCTTTTTTGTATTTAATGGAACAGCCGCTAACTCATTAAGTTTAGCAGCGCTTTGCCAATCATATCATAGTATTATATGCCATGAATTAGCACATATAGAAACAGACGAATGTGGAGCTCCTGAGTTTTTCTCAAATGGTTCAAAACTATTATTAGCAACAGGCGAAAATGCAAAATTAACGCCTCAAGATATAGAACACTTAGCTACAAAAAGAGATGATATTCATTATCCAAAACCTAAAGTAGTATCACTTACTCAGTCAACTGAAGTAGGCACAATATATACAATAGATGAAATTAAAAAAATTAAAGAAGTAGCAGATAAACATAAACTTCATATACATATGGATGGAGCTAGATTTGCAAATGCTTTAGTTTCTTTAGATGTAACTCCTGCTGAACTTACTTGGAAAGCAGGAATTGATGTTTTATGTTTTTCAGGAACTAAAAATGGAATGGCTATGGGTGAAGTTGTAATATTCTTTAACCATGATTTAGCAGAAGACTTTGCATATAGATGTAAACAAGCTGGTCAATTAGCTTCAAAAATGAAATTCATTTCAGCTCAATGGATTGCTTTATTAGAAAATGATTTATGGAAAAAGAATGCTAAACATGCAAATGCTATGGCACATTATTTTAAAGACTCATTAAAAGAGTTTAATGAGATTAAACTAAAATTTCCAGTTGAATCTAATAGTGTGTTTATTGAAGCACCACAATATGTAATAGAAGATTTAAAAGATAAAAAATGGATTTTCTACTCATTTATAGGTGCTGGTGGTGCAAGATTTGTATTCTCTTGGAACTCAACTACTTCAAGAATAGATCAATTAATTAAAGATATAAAAGAATCTTTTAAAAAGAAACAGGAGTTATAACAGAGATATAAGAAGCTTTTAGAGAGCTTCTATTCTCTATTTTATGAGAAATAATTGGATCAAATCTAATACAATCGCCTTTATATAAAATAAATTCTTTTTTATCTAAAGTAACAATTATTTCTCCTTCTAAAACATAATTACACTCTTCACCACCTTTAGAATGGGGAATAATTTCATTTGTAACTCTTGAAGGTTCTAAATGAACAATTAAAAATTCTAAATCACCTTGTAAATCTGGCACTAATAATTCGCAAGAATATAAAGGATCAGGAAAAGAAATTGTTTTTCTTTTATCTTTTCTTACTACATATCTAGATTCATCATTTGCATTTAAATGTATCATTTCATCATTAGTAAATAAATGAGCTAAAGTAGTGTCTAGAACTTTTGCAATTTTTCTTAAAGTTTCAACAGAGCCTGCAGTTGATCCATTTTCTAATAAAGATAACATAGCAACAGATATTTTAGAGTTTTCAGCTAATACTCTTGCCGTCATTTTCTTGTTTTTTCTTAGAAATCTTATTTTTTGACCAACTTGTAAATCTTGTGACAAAGGCTCTCCTGTTTAAGTTTAATTTAATAATTAGGGCAATTTTAGCTGAAATTATCTTTAATTTGCAAGATTTTCTTATTTTATGCTCTATTATCTTATTTTAAAAGCCAAACCATATAAAAAACTTAATCTAATAAGTTAATTAAATTTTAAGTTATCATATAACTTTTTTTCTGTTACCATAAGTATCAAGTTAAAATAAAATAGATAAATTTTAATCTAATTAAATATATTGCCTCTAGCCTATGCTAAAATTTAATCAGGTTAAACAAACAAGGAATTAGTGTGATTAAGAAAGAAAATAAAAAGTTAGTAATTATTGGTGGTGGTTATGCAGGAACTACATTAATTAAACAATTAAAAAAAAGTGGTAATTTAGATATTACATTAATTAATGAAACTCCGTTTCACCTAGTTCAAACTGACATTCACAAATATCTTTGTGGAGATACTCCATTTGAAGAAATTGCTTTTGATTTAGAGACTTATACTAAAAAAAACAATGCAAAATTCTTATGTTCAAAAGTTAATGATATTGATTTTGATAAAAAAGAAGTAAAAATGGATGATGCTACATTATCTTATGATTATTTAGTTATCGCAACAGGTGCTAAATCATTCTTCCCAAGACAAATCAAGAATATCGAAGAATATTCTCAAGATATTAAAGAAGTTGATACATTAAAAAACTTTAAAAATGATTTCGCAAAATTACTTAATGAAAAAAGATCAAATAAAAACATAGCTATTGTAGGTGGTGGTTTATCTGGTATTGAAATTGCTTTAGAATTTGCTCAAAAATTAAAAGAAAAAAATATTTCAAGTGATGAGTTATCAATCTCACTAATTGAACAACTTCCTGATGTTTTACCAAATATGGACCCATATTTAGTTTCAAATACTTCAAAAGCTTGTGATGAGCTAGGAATTAAGAGATTTCACGGTAATTTTGTATCTGAAGTTAGAGATAATAAAGTATTTTTATCAAATAAAGAAGAAATCAATTTTGATTTAATCTTTTTAGTAATTGGAGTTTCTTCAGTGAAATTTGTTACAGATGAAAATGTTAAAATAAATGTTAAAAATCAGTTTATAGTAGATGAGTATTTAAGACTTCCAAATCATAAAGAAGTATTTGTTTTAGGTGATGTTGCTGAGACTAAAGATAAAGAAGGTAAATATATTTTACCAACTGCTCAAATGGCAAAATTACACGGAAAACTTGCTGCTGTTAATATTTTAAATTCAATTAATGGTTATGACTTAACTGTAAATGATTTAGAAACAAAAGGTGTTATGATTGATTTATCTGGAAAAAATGCAGTGAATTTATTAGGATTTGTAAAACTTAAAGGTTATATGGCTTATATTGTAAAAAGATTTATTTCTTCATTACATACAAATATGTTTAAATAAGAATTTATTCTTATTTTAGACATAAAGCACAGATGTTTAAAATTAAAGGAAAAAATATGAAAATAGGTTTAGTAAAAGAGATTAAAGTACATGAATATAGAGTTGGTTTAACACCTGATTGTGTTGACGCATATGTTAGAAATGGTCATACAGTATTTGTTGAGATTGATGCTGGTATTGGTGCAGGTTTTGAAAATTCTGAATACGAAGCAGTAGGGGCTACTATTGTAAGTGATAAGAAAAAACTTTTTGATGATTCAGACATGATTATTAAAGTTAAAGAACCATTACCAGAAGAATATGATTTATTTCATGAAGGTCAGATTTTATATACTTATTTACATATTGCTGCTGATAGACCACAAGCAGAAGCATTATTAGCTAAAAAAGTAAAAGCTATTGCTTATGAAACTATTACGAGTAGAGAAGGTGGTTTACCTTGTTTAACTCCTATGAGTGAAATAGCAGGAAGATTAGCAGCCCAAGAAGGTGCTAAATATTTAGAAAAACCTTTCGGAGGACGTGGAGTTTTATTAGGTGGAGTTCCAGGTGTTCAAAGAGGTAATGTTGTAATTATTGGTGGTGGTATTGTTGGTTTAAATGCTTGTAAAATGGTAGTTGGACTTGGTGCTAACGTTACTGTATTAGACATTTCTGCTTCAAGATTAGCATATTATGATGACTTATTTGGATCACGTGTAACTACATTGTTCTCAAATAGATCTAATATTTTAAAATCTATTAAAGAAGCTGATTTAGTTATTGGTGCTGTTTTAATTCCTGGTGCTGCGGCTCCTAAATTAATTTCAAAAGATGATTTAAAATTAATGAAAAAAGCTTCAGTTATTGTTGATGTTGCAATTGATCAAGGTGGTTGTTTTGAGACATCTCATGCAACTTATCATGATGAACCAACTTTTGTAGTAAATGATGTTTTACATTATTGTGTAGCTAATATGCCTGGTGCTGTTTCTTTAACTTCTACGCTAGCTTTAACTTCTACTACTTTAAGACATGGTATTAACATTGCAAATAAAGGTTTAGAAAAAGCTTTAGCTGAAGATGAACATTTATTAAATGGTCTTAATACTTATGATGGTAAATTAACAAACGAAGCTGTTGCTTTAAGTTTAAACTTACCATTTGAAAATATTTCTTTCTAAAAAATCATACAATTAACTTTGTATATAGTAAAATATATCCTTTAGTATAAGGATATATTTTATGGACTACATTAACTTATCAATTTTAGCTATTTTTATTCCCACTTTCTTTTTTGTATCAATTACTCCTGGTATGTGTATGACTTTATCTCTTAGTATGGGGATGTCAATAGGTCTTAAACGAACTATGAATATGATGTATGGAGAATTATTAGGTGTAGCAGTAGTTGCTTTTTCTTCTGTAATTGGAGTTGCTGCAATTATGTATAACTACCCTTCTTTTTTTTTAGTATTAAAATATGCAGGTGGATTATATTTACTTTATTTAGGTATTAATATGTGGCTTTCAAGAGGTAAAATGGCTTTAAACTTAGAATCTTGTTCATTCTCTATTTCAAATAAAGATTTATTTATGCAAGGTTTTATAACAGCTATTGCAAACCCAAAAGGTTGGGCTTTTTTCATAGCTTTACTTCCTCCCTTTATTGATAAAAATATACCCTTAACTTTTCAATTACCAACTTTATTATTAATCATTTTATCTTTAGAATTTTTTTCTTTAATGATATATGCAAGTGGTGGTAATATTTTAAGAAAACTACTCAAAGATTCATCAAATGTTAAATTATTAAACAAAATATCTGGTACATTAATGATTGGTGTTGGAATTTGGTTAGCATCATCATAAGATCTACATTTAAAGTACGTATACTGCTCTCTAAGATATAAATAATATTTATTCTCTCTTTGATATTTAAATAATAATAAATACTTTATAGGCTAAGTATAGAAGTGATTTAATAGAATAAATGAGAGGAACCCTAAAAAAAGGGCAAAAAAAAAGCTTTACCTTAAACAACTGCAATAGTTGAATAAGATAAAGCTTTGTTAAAAATACTTAAATCTGGCAACGGCCTACGTTTCCGTCAAGGGGACCCTGCAGTATTATCAGCGATGAAGAGCTTGA